>CAZUKT010000116.1:0-8512 GCA_964620975.1 uncultured Rubrivivax sp.
GAAACGCCAATATCTATTGTTTGCCCAATGCGTCCAGCTTCTTCTTATCTACGTGCTTTTCCAGACCAGCCATAACCCTTGCAACTTCAGGACTCTGAAACAGTTCTGCACCGGCCACCTGTCCTAAGACTTGAAAACTCATCTGAATGGCTGCCCCCCCTTCATATGCAATGGCACTTTTTGCCTTTTCTTTGCATGAGCCAGTCAGTAGCCTTGTAAAGAGTTCTCCAATGGCTTTGTTAGCCCCATCCTGTTGCTCAGTACTCACCTTCGCAATTGGAGCGACTGCCGGATGCGCAGCAGCAGCCACGAACATCCAGCGAACCAACGCTGCTCTATCTTCCTTGCTTGTTTTCTCAACCATGCATCTGGAAAGGTCATCTGTATAGAGACCAGCATTCGCCGTTAAAGAGTAAGCCATCAAGCCAATTACGCTTGCGACTACGTATTTCATTTTCATAGTTCTCCCTTCAGTTACGAGTTAAAAAATGTCGTGATGGTCAAGTTTGAATCTATTTGGCGACCGCCCCTCAAGGGAATGTCTTTCTACTTGCACTCATCATTACCGAATATTCTTGTCAATCAACTCCAAGTCGAGAAGTGTGGGATTCCACAGGTCGAGATACGTAGTTGCACATTGCGCCCCACAGAGCAAGAAAAAGCCCATCGCAATGGACGGGCTCACTTGTTGCTACTTTGGGGCAACTGACAGTCTACCCCTACCGAATTTTGCCGCGCTACTATTTCGGTATTCGCGCCTTCACAAGCCGCCAAACCTTTAAGACCAGTAGCACCATGGGGGCCAAGTGATACAGCAGGTCAAAGATGTCGATGGGTCGGGTGAGACTGCCCTGCAACAACATGCGCACCTTCTCCACCAGATGAGGCTCCGGGTTTATCGGCGCAATTGCCATCCAGACAGTCAGCAGAATGAGCAGATAAAGTGGAATTCGGTCGATCCAGCGCATTTAAATCTTTCATTTACACAGGTACCGAACTTCCGCCGAACTTCGCCTGCCAGTATGTCCAATGCTTCCACCATAAAAAGCAAAGAAGCCCATTGCAATGAGCCTATGGCTCCTCGACCTGGGCTCGAACCAGGGACCTACGGATTAACAGTCCGGCGCTCTACCAACTGAGCTATCGAGGAATACAGCCTGTGATTATAGCTTGAAGATTTCTACGCTTAGAACGAGCCTTGCACTGAGGCCCTCCAAGTGCGTGGTGCCATTGGGTACAAATACACATGCCCAAACTGGTACGGCGACTCCTTCCAGGCGCTGCGGCCGGTGGCGTTGTCCACGCCCAGACGCCAGGTCAGGGTGGTGGACTCCAGTGCTTGCCGCCACCGCGCACCCAGATCCAGCCGCGCCCAGCTCCCTATGCGCACCGCGCTGTTGTAAGGCAGAACAACGCGGTTGCCTTCGGCCACCATGTTGGCTTGCAGCGTCAAGCCCGGGGCCTGGGCGACACGGTATTCGGTGCCCACGCGCAGGGTGGTCTCGGGCACGTTGGTCGGACGCTGGCCGTTGATACCGCTCAGCTGCGAGCCTCGCCTGGCGGCCTGCAGCCACATGGCACTGGTCTGCAGGCCCCAGGCGCCCAGCTGTTGTGTCCACTGTGCTTCTACGCCTCGGTGACGTTGGCTGCCGTCTATGACGCGCCTGCAGGTGTTGGCGCCGCTGCAATCACCAAGGTCAGAGGTTTGCGTGCGTTCGATGTCAAACAAGGTCAGGGCGGCCTCAACCTCTTCGGTGCCGTGTTTGATGCCGGCCTCAAGCTGCCGGCTTGCCAAGGCCAGGCTCTGTCCGGCATTGCTGTAGCGCACGCGGTTGGGGGATACATCGGTTTCCAGCGCTTTGCCCCAGCTGGCGTAGAGCATGGTCTTGGCGGTGAACTGCCACGCGGCGGCCAGCCAAGGGGTGGTGGCATTTCGTGGGTAGCTGGTGGCGCGCAGGCTGTTGTCGCCGTCGACGCTGGTACGTTCACTTTGGCGTTGCATGCGGGTGTGGCGAAGGCCGGCCCACACCTGCCAGTCAGCGCCAATGCGTACAGCGTCGCGCACAAACAGCTCGGTGCTGCGCTCGTCGCGGTTGGTATTGGCGTCGGGGTAGCCTGCAGAGGGGGGTGCCGCCAAGCTGCCATCGATGTTGCCTGGGCCTGCGATGTCAAACACCTGGTCGCGGAAGCGACCCCGGTAGCGCGTCAACAGCACGCCGGCTTCGAGCGCATGCACTGCAAATGCAGTGTGCACCTGGCCCGACACGGCGGCTTGCAGTGCGCCGCTGGTGCGGCGTTCATGGTCACTGACGTACTGCCAGTAGGTGAAGGTGCCGTCGGGTGCAAAGCGGTCGCACCACTGCGCGCATGCGTAGTTGGCGTCGTACACGCCGTAGGGGAAAGCGGTGCGGTCGTCGCTCTTCAGGCGCTGCTGCATCGCGTGCGCTGTCAGCCGCCAGGTGCCGGCCAGTTGATGCTGCAAGCGCAATGATGCGGTGTCGCCGTCCATCACCACGGGCTGGCGCCAGGGCTGGTCGTTCAGGTTGCGGCGCAGGTCAATGCGGCGCGGGTCGGGCACGGTGTCGCCCAGCATGCTGTAGCCGGCCACGCTGGGCTGGCTTTGGTGGCTGCTTTCCAGTTCTGCCTGCAGCAAGGTGTCAGCGCTGATCTGCCAATCGGCCGCCACCGCCAACAGGCTGCGTTGGCCTTGGGTGCGGCGCGTGGCAGGGTTGAGTTTTTCATAGGCCGCATTCACGCGCAGGCCCACGGCACCGTCGGCGCCAAAGCGCTGGCTGATGTCCACGGCGCCCAGCAGTGAGCCGGGTTGGCGCATCTCCACGCGCATGCTGCGCAGCGCGCCGTTGGGCCGCTTGACCACCAGGTTGAGCAATCCCCCCGGTGCGCTGGTGCCGGCCTGGATGCCGCTGGTGCCCTTGAGCACTTCAAGCCTTTCCTTGTTGTCCAGCGCAATGGCGGTTTCGGCGTTGATGGGCAGGCCGTCGCGCCGATAGTTGAAGCGGTTGTCCAGGGTGAAACCGCGTGCTGACAGGTTGCTCCAGTAGCCGTCGGCGTTGTAGGCGTCGCCCAGGCTGGCGTCCAGGCGTGTCAGGCCCGACAGGGCGCTGATGCCGCTGTCGGCCAGTTGCGACGTGCCAACGATGTGGGCCTGCAGCGGCGACCGTGCCAGCGGCGCATCACCAAACCCGGCCACACCGGCCGTACCCAGGCTGCGGCCGATGATGGTGACACTGGCTTGCGCCTGGGCGGCCGATGCCACGGCGCCGCATGCAGCGGCCACCAGCAATGACCGTACGAAGTGAACTTTGAAATGTGCCATCCCGTTCCTTGTGGGCGATGGCAGGTCGGCCGGCTCGGCAGGCGCGGGCCCGAAGGGGCCGTGGCTGGAGACTGCTTCCCTGCGCGAGGATTACCTCAAGCCCTTGCGGGCTCTGAGACCCGCCCAACGCGGGTCTCAACAGGTTCAAAGGGACTTTCTCAGTCGATGCCGTTTTTGCAGCACCAACACCCCTAGCGAAGTGGCTCGTGCTAGCGCACAAACCGGGGTGGATTATGACTGGCGCCGCAGGCGCCATCGGCACGCGCATCGGTGCACCCAAAACAAAACAGCCCGCACTTGGCGGGCTGTTTACCTGGGAAAGCAGACTGTGCTTCAGTCGAAGACCGGCGACTCCACGCCCAGCACCTTGTGCAGCTTGGGGCTGGTGGTGGTGTACTGCAGCAGCACACGTTTGTTCGGAAAAACGTAGGGCGACGCGCCAAAGGCGGCCAGCGCCGCCTCATGGAAGCCCGACAGGATGAGCTTCTTCTTGCCGGGGTAGGTGTTGATGTCGCCCACCGCAAAGATGCCCGGCACGCTGGACTCAAACTTCTCGGTGTCCACAACCACCTGCTTGCGATCTATGCCCAGTCCCCACTCGGCAATGGGGCCCAGCTTGGGGCTGAGTCCAAAAAACACCAGCAGCACGTCCAGCGGCATCACACGCGTCACACCGTCAGCGCCGGTGAGCTTCAGGCTCTTGAGCTGCCCGGCTTCTTCTTCAAAGCCCGTGACCTGGCCCACCACAAACTGCATTTCGTAGGCGTCGCAAAGCTCCTTCATCTTGGCCACGTTGGCGGGTGCGGCGCGGAAGCCGTCGCGCCGGTGCACCAGGATCACGCTTTCGGCCTTGTGCGGGCTGTCTTTGACAAAGTCCAGCGCCCAGTCAAGCGCTGAATCACCACCACCCACGATGACCAGGTTCTTGCCGGCAAACTGCGCCGGACTGCGCACGCGGTAGAAAAGTTGGCTGTCTTCAAACTTCTCCAGCCCGTCCACCTTCAGCGTACGCGGCTGGAACGAGCCCACGCCACCGGCGATGAACACGGTCTTGGTCAAGAAGCGTGTGCCTTTGCTGGTCTCGACAAAAAACCGCCCATCGTCCTGCTTTTGCACCTGGGTCACCTCATGGCCGAGGTGAAAGGTGGCGCCAAACGGCTCAATCTGCTTGAGCAGGTTGTCGGTGAGTTCCTTGCCTGTGCACACGGGCACAGCCGGGATGTCGTAGATGGGTTTGTCGGGGTACAGCTCTATGCACTGGCCGCCGGGGTAGGCCAGCGAATCAATGATGTGGGCCTTGATTTCGAGCAGGCCAAGTTCGAAGACCTGGAACAAGCCCACCGGGCCGGCGCCCACGATGACCGCGTCGGTCTCTATGGGGTCGTTGTGGCTTTGGGCGGCAGCGTTGGCTTCTGGGTTCATGTTCTTAGCGCGCAAGCTGGCCGAGCTTGTCTTTCACGTCCTTCCAGTCGTCGGCGTCGGGCAGCGCTGGCTTGCGCTTGGTGATGCTGGGCCACTTGCGTGAGAGGTCGGCGTTGAGCTTGATGAAGGCGAGCTGATCGCTGGGCACGTCTTCTTCGGGAAGGATGGCATTTACCGGGCATTCAGGAATGCACACCGCGCAGTCGATGCACTCGTCAGGGTCGATCACGAGGTAGTTGGGGCCTTCGCGGAAACAGTCGACGGGGCACACGTCGACACAGTCGGTGTACTTGCAGCGAATGCACGATTCGAGAACGACGTGAGTCATGAACGAGCTCTGTGGGATGGGATGGCACAACGCGGGGCGGCGATCTCCAGCCCGCAAGGACCGGCGATTTTAGGCGACTGCCACCCCGTGGACGGCTTGCGCAGAATCAATCGGCAGGGTCTTTGTGGTGCGGGCCACTACACCGGCACCGGTATTGGCGTCGGCACTGGCATCAGCGCTTGCATCAACACTGGCATCAGCGCTTGCATCAACCCTGGCGCCGGCACCGGCATTCAGAGCCCCTCAGCCTGCCGTACCAGCAGTGCCCCGCTGGTGCGGTGGCTGGCCGGGTCCACCACGATCAGCGCGCCGCCGATGCGGTTGCTGGCATAGGGCGCCAGCGGCAGCGGCTGCTGCAAGTCAAACACGACCTCGCCGATTTCGTTGACGGCCAGCGTGTGCGCCTCTTGTGGCAGCAGGGTGTGGATGTCCAGGCGGTGTGTGACCTGCGCCAGCCGCGCCTGCACCCAGCGGTTGCCGTGGCGCAGCCAATATTTTCGGCCGGGTGTGGCGGCCTCGGTGTCCAGCCAGGCCAGCGTGGCGGCAAACCGGCTCGTGGGCTGCAGGCTGCCACGGCTGGCCAGCCAGTCGCCACGGGACACGTCGAGTTGGCGGTCAAGCACCACGCCGGCCGACTGCCCTGCAAAAGCGCTGTGCACGGCCTTGCCAGAGCGCCGCAGCGCGGTCACCACGGCGCTCTGCCCGCTGGGAAACACCTGCAGTTCGTCACCCACGTGCACACCGCCCTGCGCAATGCGGCCCCACAGCACACGCGGCTGCTCGCCCACACCTTCGCCGCTGCGGGCCACGTACTGCACGGGCAGGCTGAAGGCGCCTTGCGCCTGCTCTTCGGCGCAGGGCAGTTGCTCCAGCAATTGAAGCAGGCTGGGGCCCTGGTACCAGTCGGCCACCAACGCCGTGGTGACGTTGTCGCCGCGCAGCGCCGACACCGGCACGATGCCCGCCACGGACATGCCGGCTTCGGCGGCAAAGGCCTGTAGCGCGGCCTTTACAGCGGCAAAGGCCGGGCCGGGATCGGCCAGTGCGTCAAGCTTGTTGACGGCAAACACGATGTTGGGCACACGCAGCAGTTGTGCCAGCAGGCTGTGGCGGCGTGTCTGCGGCAGCAACGCCACGGGCTGCACGGCGGTGTCGAGCTTGGTGATGTCCACCAGCACCACGGCGGCGTCGCTGCCGGCGGCGGCGGTGACCATGTTGCGTGTGTACTGCTCGTGGCCAGGCGCGTCGGCGATGATGAACTTGCGCTGCGGCGTCGCAAAGTAGCGGTAAGCCACGTCGATGGTGATGCCTTGTTCGCGCTCAGCTTCCAGGCCGTCGGTGAGCAGGCTCAAGTCGATGGGCTGGCCGGCAGCACGGGCATGCAGGTGGTCCAGTTGGTCGGCCAGGATGGCGCGGCTGTCAAACAGCAGGCGGCCGATGAGCGTGCTCTTGCCGTCGTCCACGCTGCCAGCGGTCAGGAAGCGCAATGCGCGGTGCGGGCGGGGCGCGGCGGGCGCGGCCTCCTGGAGGCGAGTGGTGTTGGCTTGCAATGCGGCAGACATCAGAAATACCCTTCTTTCTTGCGGCGTTCCATGGACGCGTCGCTGGTGCGGTCGTCCATGCGTGTGGCGCCGCGTTCGCTGATGGTCACGGTGAGTGTTTCGGCAACGACGTCCACCGCAGTGGCGGCGTCGCTCAACACCGGGCAGGTGCAGGTCATGTCGCCCACGGTTCTGAAGCGCACGGGCAGCGTCTGCACCAATTCGCCGGGAAGCGCTGGCGTCACGTCGGTTACCGGCACCAGCAGGCCCTTGCGTTGCACCACCTCACGCTCGTGGCTGTAGTACAGGCCAGGCAAGGGAATGCGTTCACGCGCCAGGTACAGCCACACGTCCAGTTCGGTCCAGTTGCTGATGGGGAAGGCACGGAAGTGCTCACCCGGGCGGATGCGGGTGTTGAACAGCGTCCACAGTTCAGGCCTTTGTTCCTTGGGCTGCCATTGGCCAAAGCCGTCGCGGTGGCTGAAGATGCGCTCTTTGGCACGGGCCTTTTCTTCGTCGCGCCGGGCACCGCCAATCAGGCAGTCGAAGCGGTGTTCTTCAATCGCTTCCAGCAGCGCCACGGTCTGGTGGCCATTGCGCGATTCCAGCGCGTGCGCCAGGCGCACGGTGCCGCGGCGCATGGACTCTTCCACGCTGCCCACCAGCAGGCGCTCACCCATTTGTGCCACACGCTGGTCACGGAAGGTGATGACTTCAGGGAAGTTGTGCCCGGTGTCGACGTGCAGCAGCGGAAAGGGAAGCTTGCCTGAAAAGTCATCGCCGGCCACGTGGTTCTTGAAGGCCTTTTCGGCCAGGCGCAGCACCACGCACGAGTCCTTGCCGCCACTGAACAGCAACGCCGGGCGCTCAAAGCTGGCCGCCACCTCACGCAGGATGAAGATGGCTTCTTCTTCCAGGCCGTCGAGGTGTTCGTGGTCAAGGCCGGGCAGCAGGTGCTCGATATGGGCGGGGGCGTTCATGCGGTCTCCTTGGCCGGGTTGTGCGGTGCGTGGCTGACGTGCAGCCCGCATTCCTTGGCGTCTTCTTGCTCCCACCACCAGCGGCCGGCGCGGGCGTCTTCACCGAGCGACACCGCACGTGTGCAGGGCTCGCAGCCGATGCTGGGGAAGAACTCGTCATGCAGCGTGTTGTAGGGAACCTTGTGGGTGGCGATGTAGTGCCACACGTCGGCCAAGCGCCAATCGGCCAGCGCGTTGACTTTGGTGCGGCCGGTGTCGTCAATCTCGGTGTCGGGCACGTCGGCCCGTGCGTCCGATTGCTCGCGGCGCAGCCCCGTGACCCAGGCCGTTTGCCCCTGCAGCAAACGCGACAGCGGCTCCAACTTTCGCAAGCCGCAGCATGCCTTGCGCAGGTGGATGCTTTCGCGCATGGCCAGTTCGCCATGGGTGCGAACAAACACCATCGCCTGCCCGGCCTGCGGCTGCCAGCGCTGCACAGCCAGGCCGTAGCGGGCTTCAATTTGCGGGATCAGGGCCAGCGTCTGCGCATGCAGGCGGCCGGTGTCCAGCGTGGCCAGCGTTATGGGCAACTGGTGGCGCGCAATCAGGTCGGTGATGACCATGTCTTCGGCGCCCAGGCTGGTGGTCTGCACGATGCGGCCCGGGTGCGCCGTGGCTGCGGCTCGCAGCAGCGCAACGGTGTGGGCCACGCGCTCGTCAAAACCAGGTTGGTGGCGGGCGTGCAGGTCAATGGCGCGGCTCATGATGCGGTGCTCTCGGTGGTGCTCTCGGTGGTGCTTTCGCTGGTGACCACGGCGCGCTCGGGCGGCACGGTCTAGTAGTGCGTGTCAAAGAAACCCAGCGCGCGTTGCGCCGCTTCGACCCTTTGGTCCGCACGCAAATGCACGGCATCAAAGCCGCAGAG
>CAZUKT010000116.1:8522-10236 GCA_964620975.1 uncultured Rubrivivax sp.
GCAGCAGGTACAGCTGGGCCGCCACCGCCAGATCCGCCAGGCTGAGGCGGTCTCCTTCCAGGTAGGCGCTCCCATCCACCAGAGCGCTGATCTGCTCCAGGCTGCGGCGCAGCTGACGGCCTTCGCAGGGGGCCAGAACCTCGCCCACCGCAAGGATCTGCCCGTCGTAGCGCAGACGGCCGCGCAGCAGCACCGCCTGTGAATAGGCGCGGCCGTCCGTCCACTTGGGGAAGCGCAACACCACGGTGCTGTGGCGGGCCAGCGACGCGCCCAGCGCCAATACATCTGCCGTGTTTTCAAGCTGAAGGGCTTGCGCCGGCAGCGCGGCCTGTGAATCAATGAACTGCATGTCTTGCACTCCTGGCTGGGGCGTCAGCCAGCCACGGCCGTGCTGCGGCGCACGGCGTCGGCGGCATGGCGGAAGGGCAGGGCGCCCAAGCGGCGCACGGTGTGGATGAAGTGTTCGCCGGGCTGGCGTTCGCGCAGGTATTTGCCAACCAGCGCTTCAATGACATCGGGCACTTCGTCGGCCGCAAAAGCGGGCCCGATGACCTTGCCCGCCACGGCCTGGCCGCTGAGCGTGCTGCCATCGGCACCCGCCACGCTGACCTGGTACCACTCCAGGCCGTCCTTGTCGACGCCCAGCACGCCGATGTGGCCGCTGTGGTGGTGGCCGCAACTGTTGATGCAGCCGCTGATGTGCAGATCGATGTCGCCGATGTCGTGCAATTCGTCCAGATCGTCAAAGCGCTCGGTGATGGCAGCGGCAATGGGGATGGAGCGCGCATTGGCCAACGCACACAGGTCACCGCCGGGGCAGGCAATCATGTCGGTCAGCAAGCCCACGTTGGGTGTGGCAAAACCGCCTTCGCGGGCCGCCAGCCACAGCGCGCGCAAGTCGCTGGCCAACACCCAGGGCAGCAGCAGGTTCTGCTCGTGCGTGACACGCAATTCACCCTGGCTGAAGCGTTCGGCCAATTCGGCGGCGCCGTCCATCTGGTCGGCCGTCACGTCGCCGGGGGGCAGGCCCGCGCGCTTCAGGCTCAGTGTCACGGCGTGATAGCCGGCCAATCTGTGGGCGTGCACATTGCGCGCCAGCCAGCGCTGGTAGGCGGGCAGTGGTTCGGCGCGGTCGGGCACGGCGGGCTGCGCATGCACCGCTGGCGGCGACCCAAAACACGCGGCCATGCGGGCCAGTTCCTCTTGGGGCACCAGCGGCGTGGTGGGGTCGGCCAGCAGCGCCGCAAATTCGTTGTTCACTGCGTCCACAAAACGTGCGCCCTCGGCCTTGACGAGGATCTTGATGCGCGCCTTGTACATGTTGTCGCGCCGGCCGAAAAGGTTGTACATGCGCACCACGGCCTCGATGTAGACGAGGATCTGCTGCCAGGGCACGAAGGGGTTGAACTCGGTGGCCACAATGGGTGTGCGGCCCATGCCCCCGCCCACCGCCACGCGAAAGCCCACGTCGCCGGCGGCGTTGCGCCGCAGGGTCAGGCCGATGTCGTGCCAATCGGTGGCGGCGCGGTCTTCAAGTGCGCCGGTCACCGCGATCTTGAACTTGCGCGGCAGGAAGGCGAATTCGGGGTGCAGCGTGCTCCACTGGCGCAAGATCTCGCAGTAGGGGCGCGGGTCCACCACTTCGTCGGGTGCGATGCCGGCCAGCGCGTCGGTGGTGATGTTGCGGATGCAGTTGCCGCTGGTCTGAATGCCG
>CAZUKT010000117.1:0-5774 GCA_964620975.1 uncultured Rubrivivax sp.
CATGCCGGCGGCCAGGCAGGCCTGACGGTCTTCTTCAAAGGCATTGGCCGTCATGGCCAGAATGGGCAGCCGCGCACCCGCCGGCAAAGCCCGCAGCGCACGCGTGGCCTCAAAGCCGCCCATCTGCGGCATTTGCAGGTCCATCAGCACCAGGTCGTAGTGCTGGGCGCTGGCCTTTTGCACCGCCTGGCGGCCGTCGAAGGCGGTGTCCACCACGACGCCCACCGCGTGCAGCAGTTCAATGGCCACCTCGCGGTTGATGGCGTCGTCTTCAACCAGCAGCACATAGGCGCCGGCGCTGTGCTGGCGCAGAGCGGCACCGATGTCGCCGGCATCTCCGGTGTGCAAGAGCCGCGCGTCCGGCGGTGGCGTGCCTTGCCCATGGCGCAGGCGCGCCGTGAGCCAGAAGGTGCTGCCCACGCCGGGTGTGCTCTGCACACCACTGTCGCCCCCCATCAGGCTGGCCAGCCGACGTGTCAGTGCCAGGCCGAGGCCGGTGCCACCGAACTTGCGCGTGGTGGAGGTGTCGGCCTGCTCAAAGGCCTGAAACAGCCGGGGCAGTTCGTCGGCATCGATGCCAATGCCGGTGTCTTGCACTTCCAGGCGCAGCAACAGGCCGTCGGCCGTGTCTTGCAGCAGGCGGGCGCGCAACCAGATGCTGCCCTTGGACGTGAACTTGAGCGCGTTGTCGGCGTAGTTGAGCAAGGCCTGGCGCAGCCGCGTGGCGTCGCCGTGCAGCCAGACGGGCACGCCGTCACTTTGCACATGCACGGCCACACCCTTGGCGGCGGCGCGGTCGGCAATCAGTGCCTGCACGGCGTCCAGCACGCCGTTGAGCGGGAAGTCGGCGTCTTCCAGCACCACCTTGCCGGCCTCGATCTTGGACAGGTCCAGGATGCCGCTGATGATGGACAGCAGGTGCAACGCGGCCGTGTCTATCTTGGCCAGCCGTGCCGCTTGCTGGGGCGTGAGCTGCTCACGCTGCAGCAGGTAGGACAGGCCCACGATGGCATTCATGGGCGTGCGGATTTCGTGGCTCATGTTGGCCAGGAACGCGCTCTTGGCCAGGTTGGCGGCTTCGGCACGGCGGCGCGCGTCGGCCAGTTCCACGGTGCGCTCTTGCACCAGCACCTCCAGGTGCTGGCGGTGGCGGTCGAGCTCTTGGGTGATGCGCGTCTTTTCGGTGATGTCTTCCTTTACGCCCACGTAGTGCGTGATGGTGCCGTCGGGCTGGCGCAGCGGCGCCACGTGGGCCAATTCCACGTAGGTGCTGCCGTCCTTGCGCCGGTTGTGGAACTCGCCCTTCCAAGGCAGCCCCTGGGTCAGCGCCTGCCACAGCGGGGCGCGGTCGCCGGGCTTCACGTCTTGCGCATGCAGGATGCGCGGGTTGCGGCCCATGACTTCTTCGCGGCTGTAGCCCGTGGTGGCCAGGAAGGCGGCGTTGACGTACTCGATCTCGGCCTTGAGGTTGGTGATGACGATGCTGTTGGGGCTTTGCTCCACGGCCTGGTAGAGCTTGCGCAACTCGGCTTCGGCCACGACACGTTTGGTCACGTCCAGCATCAGGCCTTGCAGGCACAGCGCGCGGCCGGTGGCGTCGCGCACCAGGTCGGCCTTGTCGTGCACGTGGCGCCATTCGCCGCTGCGTGTGCGCAGCCGGTATTCCACGTCCAGGCTGGCGCCACTTTGCTGCGCCGTCTGCAACACGCCGAACACGCGCTCGCGGTCTTCGGGGTGCAAGCTGCCCAACCACAGGCCGGGGTCGGCCAGCCACTCTTCGGGGGTGTAGCCCAGGCTTTGCACGGCCGGGCTGACATACGTGGTGGTGCTGGCGGCGTTCAGCGCCGCACGGTAGATGATGGCCGGCACCTGCTCTGTCAGCGTGCGGTAGCTCTGCTCGCTGGTCAGCAGCGCGGCCTCGGCGCGGCGCCGCTGCACCAGGCGCCAGGTGTCGCTGCTGATGAGATGCACGGTCTCGACGTCGGCAGCGTCGTAGTCGCTGGCCTTGCCGCCCACGCCGATGATCATCACCACACGGCCGTTTTCAATCACGGGCACCGACACCAGGCGGTCCAGCGCGGCATGGCCTTCGGGCAGGCCGCGCTTGTGCGGGTAGGCTTCGTAGTCGTTGAAGACCACCGGCTTGCGGGTGCGCACCGCGTCGGCCCAGATGCCGGCCTGGCTGACGGGGTAGTGCTTGTCGTGGGTGGCCTTGCAGAAGACTTCCAGCGTGCGCCGCGACCAGGTCACCAGCTCGATGGTTTCGCCGTCGGGGTTGACGAAGTGGATGAAGGCGATGCGGCTGCCGGTAAGGTCTTCGGCCATTTCCTGCGCCCGCTGCATGAAGCTGGTCTCGTCCAGTTGCGAGGCGAGCTCGGGCAGTTGCAACAGCGCCTCGGCGCGTTGCGCCAGCATGTGCAGCCGCGCCTGCGCGGCGCGCTGCGCGGTCACGTCATGCGCCAGCACCACCTTGGCCGGCCGGGGGCCAAAGGCCAGCGCGTGGGAGCTGATCTCGACGTCGATCAGGCGGCCGTCCTTGAGCCGGTGCTGCCAAACCCCGCCGGCCGCCTGGTCTGCCGGCCGTTGCTGCAGGTAGGCCATCAACCGGTGTACTTCGTGGGGCGGTCGGATCTGGTCGATGCCCATGGCCAGGAATTCTTCGCGGCTGTAACCGTACTTGGCCACGGCCGCGTCGTTGACTTCAAGAAAACACAGCGTCTGTTGGTCATAGACCCACATCGGGTGCGGGTTGGCGGCAAAGAGTTCACGGTAGCGCGCCTCCTGGGCCAGGCGTTCGGTCTCGATCATTCGCAAGCGGGTGATGTCTTGCACCGTGCCCACCAGGCGCGCAGCCTGGCCGGCCGACGCAGCCACCAGCGCACCGCGCGCAAGGAGGATGCGCTGCCCGCCTTCGGGCAGCGCCACGCGGTATTCCAGGTCGTCCGGCGCTTTGCCGTCCTGCACTTGCTGCACCCAGGCCCGCGTGGCGGCCTGGTCTTCGGGCATCAATTGCGCGACAGCGGTTTGCAGGCTCAGCGTGTGCGCAGCGGGCTGCAGGCCGTGCAGGCGGAAGGTCTCGTCCGACCAGCTCAGGGTCTGCAGCAGCGAATCCAGCTCCCAGCTTCCGACATGGGCAATGCGCTGCGACTCGGCCAGGCGGCGCATTTGCTGGCCCAGCGACTGCTGCGCTTCGCGCCGCGCCTGGCGGTCGCGCAGGGCGCGGATGCCGTAGGCCAGGTCGTTGGCCAGCTCGGCCACCAGGCGGGTTTCTTCTTCGTCAAAGGCCTGCGGATCGGTGGTGTAGATGCACAGTGCGCCAATGCAGGTGCCAGGGTCGGGCATCAGCGGCAGTGCGGCCGATGCCACGTAGCCACGCTCGGTGGCGGCGTCGCGCCACGGTGCGTAGTTGGGGTCGCTGGCGAGGTGGTGGCTGATGACGGGCCGGCGTTCGCGAATGGCCGTGCCGGTGGGGCCGCCGCCCAGCGGGCCGCTGCCCCACGAAGTCTGGATGGCCGACAAGTAGCCGTCGTCGGGCCCTTCGTGCGCAACCGTGCGCACGCTGCGCTGGGCGTCGTCTTCGGCGAATCCGACCCAGCACATGCGGTAGCCGCCGGTGTGCACCACGGTGTGGCACACCTCGCGCAGCAGTTCGGCTTCGTCGGTGGCGCGCATCACTGCCTGGCCGCACTCGCGGCTGGTCAGCAGGGCACGGTTGGCGCGACGCAACGCGGTCTCGGCGAGCTTGAGGTAGGTGATGTCGCGCGAGATGCCGAAGGTGCCGATGATCTGGCCCGCCGCGTCGCGCAGGGGCCCGTTGGTGGAAAGGAACACCCGGTCGCCGTTTACCGTGGTGAGCGTCTTTTCCTTGATCAGGGTCTGGTTTTGGGCCATGACCTGGCGGCCGATTTCAATGAGCACCTGCGCCTGTTCGGGCGGGAACAGGGCGTGGTCGTCGTGGCCGATCACCGCTTCGGGCGGTTCACCCGAAAAGCGGCTGGCCGCCTGGTTGAAGAGGGTGTAGCGGCCCTCGGTGTCCTTGGCAAAAATGACGTCCTCAGAGCTGTCGGCAATGGCGGCCAGCAGGCCCAGCACACGCAGCTTTTCGCGCTGGGCGTCTTGTGACTGCGTGGCCAGCGCCAGTTGCTGGCGTTGCCGCACCAGGTAGGCGCCGGCCGCCACCACAAACAGCGCCAGCGCGCCGGTCAGCAGCGCCCACAGCGCCTCGGGCACGGCGGCGCCGTAGAGCTCGGCGTGGTCGAGCTTGGCCAGCAGCAGCCAGTCGGTGCCAGGCACCCGGCGGCCGACGCCAAAGGCGGGCACGCCCCGGTAGCTGATGCCGTCAAACACCTGGCCGTCGGGTGCGGTGGCGGTGACGAGCTGCGCGGCCAGCAGGCGCGTGTCGGTCAGCGGCTTGCGCAGTTGCAGCGCTGCGTCGGGCGCCTGCAGCGTCTGGCTGAGGTAGACCACGGCGTCGCCTTCGCGGCGCACCAGCACAACTTCACCCGTGCTGCTGGGGACCGGCCATTCGTGCAGCGCAGCCGGTAGGTACTGTGGGCCGTCCAGGTGCAGCACCAGCAGGGGTGCGGCCTGGCCAGCAGGCAAGCCTGCCGGGGCCAGTGGCTGCACAAAATCCGTTTGCAGCGTGCCCGCAGGGTTGCGGTACGGCCCGTGGCGCTGGAGCTGGCGTTGCGTGGCCAGACGCTGCAGTGCGGCGGTGGCCTCGGGGGTGGCCGGCAACGCCGCCCGGCCGGTGAAGCCAGGGCTTTGCCAAAGCAACTGGCCTTGCGCGCCCAGCAGGCTGGCCCACCTGAAATGGGTTTGGGCGCGGATCCGCTCCAGCCGCGCCAGCATGGCGTCGCGGGCGGCCTGCTGCGCCGGGTCTTGCCAGCGCTGCACCAGCAAGGTGGGTTCGGCCCCGGTGGCAATGGCGCTGGCTTCCACCTCGCGCTGGTGCAGCCAGTCGGTGGTCTGCTGCACCTTGAGGCTGGCCACCGCCTGCAGCCGGTCCAAGGCGGCAGCCTTGTGTTTGTGCACGGTGTAGGTGATGGACGCCGCCGTCAACGCGGCGGTAGCCAGGCCCACCAGCAGCAGCCGCGTGCCCAGCTTGCGCGGCAGGGCGGCCCACCACGGGCCACTTCGGTCTGCACGGGCTGGCCCGTCGCCGGCCCCATCCCCACCGGCCAGGCGGCCGGCCAAGCCAGCGGCCGCTGCATCGGCCGCTGCCGCACGGCGGCGCAGCAAGCCGTACAGCAGCAACGCGGTCACGCCGGTGAAGAGCCAGCCCTTGACGGCGCTGGCCAGCGCAAAGTGCGTCGGGTCAGTCAACCAGGCCGCCAGGGCCCGGTCGGAAAACAGGATCCACAAGGCCGAACAGACGGTGTAGACCAGCGCCACCTGCAGTGGCGCCGAGCTGGCCTCGGGCGCCGGGGCCGGCAAGCCGGGTGGCGGGTTTGCGGGGGCTTGCACGAGGTCTCGCTCGGTGGCTTGCAAGGGGTCTGGCGCAGCAATGCGGGCCGGCGGCAGCCCCTAGGCCGACGTGGCGCGCGGCGGCGGGGCGGCCAGCGCCGCAGCGCCGGCATCGCTGTGGCGCGCCGCGATGGCGGCAAAGCGGTCGAAGTGGGCCAAGAAGGTGTCGGCCATGTCGGGGTCGAAGTGCGTGCCGCGCCCTTGGGCAATGACGTCGCGCACCTGCGCCAGCGGCATGGCTTGTTTGTACACACGGGGCGATATCAGTGCGTCAAACACATCGGCCAGCGCCATGATGCGCGCCGCCA
>CAZUKT010000117.1:5784-10185 GCA_964620975.1 uncultured Rubrivivax sp.
TCGTCACCGGCCAGACGGTCTGGGTAGCCGCTGCCGTCCCACTTTTCATGGTGCCAGCGGGCAATTTCCTTGGCCAGCTTCAAAAACGCCACGGGCTGCTCGGCGTCATGTTCGGCCAGCTCAATGGCGTCAAAACCCAGCCGGGCGTGTGTCTGCATGGTGGCCCACTCGGCGGGCGTGAGCTTGCCGGGTTTGAGGAGGATGGTGTCGGGGATGCCCACCTTGCCGATGTCGTGCAGCGGCGCCGAGCGTGCGAGCAGGTCTATGGTCTGCTTGCTCAACTGGGCCGCAAAGCGCGGGTGGGTCTGCAGTTGCGTGGCGAGCTCGCGCACGTAGCCCTGCGTGCGCAGGATGTGGTTGCCGGTTTCAGGGTCGCGGATTTCGGCCAGATGGGCCAGTGCGCGGATGCTCACGAGCTGGGTCTGGTCGGTTTCGGCCATGCGGCGCGCCACCTCGGCTTCGAGGTAGGTGTTCTGGTTGCGTATCCAGTCGCGCGCGCGCTTGGCTTCCAGCTGTGTGCGTACCCGGGCCAGCACCACGGCGGGCTTGATGGGCTTGGCGATGTAGTCCAGCGCACCCAGGCGCAGGCCCAGTTCTTCGTCGCTGGCCGCCGCCAGCGCGGTGATGAAGACCACCGGTATGTCGCGCGTGGCGGAGTTGGCCTGCAGTTGCGCCAGCACACCGTAGCCGTCCATGTCGGGCATGGACACATCGAGCAGCACCAGGTCGGGGCGGGGCTCGGTGGCGGCGGCACGCAAGGCGCCGGCGCCCGAATTGGCCGCGCGCACCTTGTAGGTGGGGCGCAGCAAATGGTCGAGCATCGTGAGGTTCAGCGGCTCGTCGTCGACGATCAGAATGGTCGCTTCAGCCACAGGGGGTCTCCGGACAGCACAGCGTCTTCATGGCGCTGCCAACCCAATATAGACCTGCCTGCACAAGCGAGATTGCGCTGGGTCACAGGACCACACCCGCCAAGTTGTTCTGCGCAGGCCACGGGCGGGCCCAGAGGCGGCCCGCCCGCTCTGCAGGCCTAGGCCTTGCGCTTGCGCACCGCGCCAAACACGCCCAAGGCGCCCATCAGCATCATCAACACCGACTGCGGCTCCGGCACCGTGGTCACCGGGATGGCCGACAGGGTGAGCAGGATGGGGTCGTGGTCGGACACCTGGTCAAAGAACTCGGCGTTGGCGTGCACCACGTCGTACAGCGCCCCGCCGTTGGCCAGCAGGTTGCCAGACACCCACATGTGGTCCAGCGTCTGCAGGTTGCCTTGGTAGGCGTAGGTGTAGCGCTCGTTGGCCGCCAGCGTGTTGGTCATGTTGGTCAGGCCTGCGGCCGCCAGCGGTGCCAGGGTGTCGGCAAACTGGAAGTCGTTCAGGTCACCCGTGACCACGATGTTGGCGTGCGGGTTGATGGCCAGCAAGCCGGCCACAAAGCTGCCCAGCACCTGCGCCTGCTGCAGGCGCTGCACTTCAGACACGTTGTTGGGCGGCTGGTTGGGGCCGTACAGCGGCTCGTCGCCGCCCTTGCTGTTGAAGTGGTTGGCAATCACGATCAGCTGCTGCCCGTCCACCGTGAATTCGGTGACCAGCGGCTTGCGGCTGCTGGCCCAGGCGCTGTTGCCCGGGTCCACGCGGCCAGCGCCCAGGTTGAAGACGATCTGGCCGTTGGCGTCGGCCGACGCCGTCATGGCGTCAGCCGCTGCACCCACCACACCCGAAAAGCTCACACGGGCGCTGTCGTACATGAAGGCCTGGCGGATGTTGCCGCCTGTCTGCCCGCCGTCGGTGTTGTTGCTGGGTGTGACGCTGACCCAGCCGTAGCTGCGCCCGGTGGCGGTGTTGAGCGCACCGGCCAGGCTGTTGAGCGTGACGTCTGCCGCCACCACGCCGTTGTTGGTGGCGCCGTTGTTGTCCTGAATCTCTTGCAACGAAATCAGGTGCGGCGCGCCCAGCGTGCCTGCAATCTGCCCGGCGATGGCCGTGAAGCGTGCCGCGGCTGCATTGCCGCCGAGGTTTTCAACGTTGTAGCTGGCCAGGCCAAAGCGGCCCGTGGGGATGGTGACGGTTTCGCGCACCAGGCTGTTGGACACCGTCGTGGGCGCGGCGGTGAGCAGCAGCTCGTAGTTGTTGAAGCTGTAGCTGATGACGCCGGTGACGTTGGACAGCACCGCGCCGCTGTTCAGGCTGGCCGGTGCGGTGAAGCCGAAGCCGTCGTCGATCTGGATGCGGTGCCCGTTGAACTGCCCCGCGCCCAGCACCACACCGCCGCGTGATGAGGTAAAGACACCCGGCTGGCTGGCCTGGCTGGGCACGGTGACCCAGGTCTCGCGGAAGTTGTTGGTCGGGCCGCTGCTCACGGCGCTGGGCAGCGTCACGCGCATGCCTTCCATCGACTCGTAGAAGTCCATGCTGTAAAGCGTGGGCTGCAGGGTGTGGCCGGTTTCCACATTGCCGATGCCCGGTGCAATGGCCGTGGGCGGCAAGAAGCTGCCGCTGATGCTGAGTGCGGCGGGCAGCGCATTGCCGGCAGACAAGCGCGTCCAGGCGCCGCTGGTGGCATTGATCTGCGTCACCGTGAGGTTGGTGGGGTCGCTGCCGGGGCGGAATTCCTGCAGCAAGCCGTTGACGCTGACGCTGTCGCCAATGACGGGTTTGCTGGCCGTGTTGCGAAAGACAAAGATGGCGTCGGACGTGAGCGGGTTGGCGTCGCCCGCGTCCTGCATCCAGAAGCCGTTGCCGGCCAGCGCCGTGACGATGCCGGTGACGCCGGTGACGTTGGTGTTGGCCAGGGTGGAAAGGTGCGCCGAGCCTTGCAGCGTGCCAATGTTCTGTGCGCCGGCGGCGGTGGCCAATGGCAGCGCCAGGGCGGCCAGCACGGCGCGCGTGATGGCGGCGCGGCGGCAGCGGTGTGGGGCGTGAAGCTGGAGTTTCATGTGCAGGTCTTCAGCTTCAAGCGCGGCGGCGGCTGACAAAACCCACGGCCATCAGGCCGGCCAACAGCAGCGCGGTGGTGCCGGGTTCGGGCACGGCGGAGATGACGTTGCCTGCGAACGCAACCATGTCGTAGCGCACGGTGCCGCTGGTGCCGTAGCTGGCGCCGACGGCGGCCGTGGCGTAGGCCGAGGTGCTGGGCTCAAACGTGGTGACGATGCGCACGGCAAAGTTGGCGTTGTTGGCGACACCGGCCACCGCGCCCAGGTTGACCATGTTGCTGTTGTTCCAGACGCCGCCACCGCTGGCGGCAAACAGGCCCGCCGGCGCGTCCACAAAGCTGCTGCCGTCCAGCGTGTACTGCACTTGCAGGTACTTGCTGGCGGTGTTGCTCTGGCGGTTGTCAAAGCTCAGCATGATGCTGTCGTAGCCCAGCGTGCTGACGGCGAACACCACGCCTTCGGTTTTGTCACCCGTGCCTTGGGCGGGGTAGCTGGTGCTGCTCCAGGCCTGGTCGGGCGTGACTGCGGGGTCGGTGGAGCCCGCGCCGGAAACAAACGAGCTGGTGGTGCCCAGCACCGAAGCGGTGCCCGCGCCGACGTCCACCGTGAGGTTGCCGTCATTGAAGTCCCACAGCGCCAGGGTATCGGCGTGGGCGGGCAGGGCGGCGGCGGTGGCCAGGGCGGCCAGGGTGAACAAACGCTTGGACATGGGAACTTCTCCTGATGGGTTGGGTAAAGGCACTGGAGGGCAGCGCGGGCTGCCCATGCCGACACGGAATGGCACCGTAGGCGACATGCATGAATCGTGCGTGACGGTCGGCCGTTATGCGGCATTTGCCCCCGCAAACCGGGGGGAGGGTATCGACCTACACTGCGCGCTCTGTCATTGCAGGCCTACTGCCCCACCATGATCCAACGCTGTTTGTTTGCCCTGAGCTTGCTGCTGGCCGCCACTGTGGCGGGTGCCCAGGCCCTGCCCGCTGGCATGACCCAGGTGACGCAGGTTGAAGGCATTACCGAGTACCGCCTGGCCAATGGCCTGCAGGTGCTGCTGGTGCCCGACGACGCCAAGCCCACCACCACCGTGAACGTGACCTACCGCGTGGGCAGCCGGCATGAAAACTACGGCGAAACCGGCATGGCGCACTTGCTGGAGCACCTGGTCTTCAAGGGCACACCCACCACCAAGAACGTTTGGGCCGAGTTCTCCAAGCGTGGGCTGCGTGCCAACGGCACCACGTCGTTTGACCGCACCAACTACTTTGCAAGCTTTGCCGCCAATGAAGGCAACCTGCAGTGGTACCTGAGCTGGCAGGCCGACATCATGGTCAACAGCTTCATTGCCAAGGAAGACCTGGCCACCGAGATGACCGTGGTGCCCACCGAGTTCGAGTCGGGCGAAAACAGCCCCGGTCGCGTGGCGCTGCACAAGACCCTGGCCAACATGTCCCAGCGCCCCAGCTACG
>CAZUKT010000118.1:0-1459 GCA_964620975.1 uncultured Rubrivivax sp.
CAGGCCGTGGACGGGGCCTTGTGGGTCGAACACCTGCTGGGCAACCTGTCGGGGGGCCCGGTGGGCTTCCTGATCGTGGTCAACATCCTGATCTTCGTGCTGGCCTTCTTCCTGGACTTCTTTGAACTGAGCTTCATCGTGGTGCCGCTGCTCGGCCCCGTGGCCATCAAGCTGGGCATCGACCCGGTATGGTTTGGCGTATTGCTGGCGGTGAACATGCAAACCTCGTTCATGCACCCGCCCTTTGGTTTCGCGCTGTTCTACCTGCGCAGCGTGGCACCCACGCAGGACTACCACGACCGCGTCACCAACAAGACCGTGGCCAAGGTCACCACTGAGCAGATCTACTGGGGTGCGATCCCGTTTGTGGTGATACAGGTTGTCATGGTGGGCCTGATCATTGCGTTCCCGGGCATCGTCACCCGCGACACCAACAAGGGGCCCGAGGGCAACATGCAACTGCTGGAGCAACAGATCGACGCCGGCCGCACGTCCGACGCAGCCAAGCCCGAACCCACGATGCCCGGCGCCGACGCTGGCAAGCCCAAGGAAGCGGCCGAAGAAGACCCGATGGAAGCCATCCGCCGGGCCAACGAGTCGGACAAGACCAAGAAGTAAAGGCTGCACAGCGGGCCGTTGGGCCTGCGGGCAGGTGCCTTCTACAAGCCCCGGCAAGCCGGGGCTTTTTCATGGGCTCGCGTTGGCCACCCGGCCAAAAAAAGGAGGCCCCGAAGGGCCTCCTTGCAAATCTGGCAAATCGGTTGGCTTACAGCTTCTGTGCTTGCATGAAGTCGTCGAAGCCGGCTTCAGTGAAGCGGAACCAGAGGTTCGAATCGCGGCGGAAGGTGGAGTAGTCCTCGTAGACCTTCTTCCACGCCGGGTTGCTGGCCGACAGTTCGCTGTACAGCGCCATCGACTCCTTGAAGGCCGCGTCCATGACGTCCTTGGGGAAGCGGAAAAGCTTGGTGCCGTTTGCCACCAGGCGCTTCAGCGCAGCCGGGTTGCGGGCGTCGTAGCGGGCCTGCATTTCCACGTGGGCGTGCGACGCTGCGGCTTCCACCATCGACTTGTATTCGGCCGACAAACCGTTGTAGGCCTTGTCGTTGATGAAGAAGTCGAGCTGCGGGCCGCCTTCCCACCAGCCCGGGTAGGCGTAGAAGGGGGCCACTTTGTTGAAGCCCAGCTTCTCATCGTCGTACGGGCCGATCCACTCGGCGGCGTCGATGGTGCCTTTTTCAAGCGACTGGTAGATCTCGCCGCCAGGGATGTTTTGCGGCACGCCGCCGATGCGCTCAAGCACCTTGCCACCGAAGCCGCCAATACGGAACTTGACGCCCTTCATGTCGGCCAGGTTCTTGACGTCCTTGCGCCACCAGCCGCCCATCTGGGCACCCGTGTTGCCGCCGGGGAAGTTGACGATGTTGTACTTGGCGTAGAACTCGCGCATCAGCTTGCCGCC
>CAZUKT010000118.1:1469-10181 GCA_964620975.1 uncultured Rubrivivax sp.
AGTCCATTGCCTTCCATGAACCATCCCGTCATCTGGCGCGAATTCAGGCCAAAGTGAATGGCGCAGCCCAGGGCAAAGGTGGGGTCCTTGCCGAAGAAGTAGTAAGGCGCGGTGTGGGCGATTTCAATGGTGCCGTTTTGCACACCGTCGACCACGCCAAACGCGGGCATCAATTCACCCGCAGCATGGATGCTGATCTGGAACTTGCCGCTGGTCATTTCGCTGAGCTTCTTGGCGAAGACCTCAGCCGCGCCAAAAATCGTGTCCAGCGACTTGGGGAAACTCGAAGCCAGGCGCCAGCGAATGGCGGCCTGGGCATGCACGATGGCCGGCGCGGCGCCTGCGGCAAGAACCCCCGCCAAGCCAGCACTGCGAACAAAGGAACGACGTTCCATAGATGTCTCCTGTGAAGAACGAAAGAAGGTTAAACAGACCAAAGGCGCGAAATTCTAGGAGTCGTCTCCTGAGCCCTTCGGGCGGGTTTACCCGCTCGGACAGGCACAGGATTCAACTCGGAAAACTGCCTCTGGCACAGTGTCGTGCGTGCAGCTAAAAATTCGCTGAAATCAGGGTAAGCACCCGGCGCGCCAAAGCCACAGCAGGCAGACACGGCAGGCATCGCCAGACGGCCGCCCCAACCGATCTGGCGTCAGGCGCCGGCGAGCCTCATGCGGCGCAAGAGCACCGAACCCACGGTCTTGCTGCCCTGGGTGTAGGCATCAGCGCCGATGGCGCGAATGCCCTTGAACATCGCGCCCATGTGGCCGGCAATGGTGACTTCATTCACCGGGTAGGCAATGCGGCCGTCTTCTACCCAATAACCCGCCGCACCGCGTGAATAGTCGCCAGTGACGTAGTTGACGCCCTGCCCCATGAGCTCTGTGACGAAGAGGCCGCGGCCCAGTTTGGCCAGCATCTTGTCCAGCGTGTCGCCGGGTTTTGTCTTGCGGCTGGTCATGACCAGGTTCTGCGAGCCGCCGGCATGGCCCGTGGTCTTCATGCCCAGCTTGCGCGCCGAGTAACTGCTGAGAAAGTAACCCTGCACCACGCCCGCTTGCACGACCTGCCGCGCGCGGGTGCGCACACCTTCGTCGTCAAAAGGTGCACTGCCCTTGCCTTTGGCGATGTGGGGGTCTTCCGAGATGTCCACGTGGTCGGCCAGCACGGGCTGGCCCAGGCTGTCCAGCAAAAAGCTGGCCTTGCGGTACAGCGAGCCGCCCGACGTGGCCTGCACCAGCGCGCCCAGCAGGCCCGCCGCCACGGTGGATTCAAACAGCACCGGCACGTTGCCCGTGGGCACACGCCGAGACTTCAGGCGCGACAGCGCACGCTCGGCGGCGTAGCGGCCCACGGCCTCGGGCGCGGCCAGTTCATTGGCGTCGCGCATGGAGCTGTACCAGGCGTCGCGCTGCATGGCCTTGCCCTTGCCGGCAATCGGCGACACCGACACATAGTGCCGGCTGCTGGCGTAGCCGCCACGAAACCCGCGTGTGTTGCCGGCCCAGAAGTGCGCCTGCTGGGCCGAAACACCGGCACCTTCGGAATTGCTGATGCGGCGGTCCACGCCCAAGGCAGCGGCTTCGCAGCGGCGGGCAATTTCTGCCGCCGCCGCAGCGTCTATCGCCCAGGGGTGGAACAAATCCAGGTCACGGGCGGCCTCGTCGGGCGTGGCCAGGTCGTCGGCCTCGGGCAGGCCGGCAGCGGGGTCTTCTGCCGTGAAGCGGGCAATGTCGTACGCCGCCTGCACCGTTTGGCGCAGGGCGGCCAAAGAAAAATCGGAGGTGCTGGCGTTGCCGCGCCGCTGGCCCAGGTACACGCTCACGCCCAAGGACTTGTCGCGGTTGCGTTCAACGTTTTCCAGCTCACCCATGCGCACGCTGACTGACAGGCCCACGCCTTCGGACACCTCGGCGCCGGCATCGCTGGCGCCCATCTGGCGGGCCAGGGCGAGCGTGTCTTCCACGATCTGCTGGAACTGGTCCTTGCGGTAGGCAAAGCCTTGTTCGGCGCGGCTGGGTTGGGTCATCGGCAGGGGTTCAGCAGGCAAGCGGGAGTGCGCAACTATGATACCGGCCCACCCCCAATGTGCCCCCGAGGCAAGCCCACCATGGCCAGCAGAGCCGCGCCGCATCGCGGCGTCGATGTCCACTACGGTGACTTTGGCGACGAAGACACCGCAGACACCCGCCCCAGCAAGACCCAGCTCAAGCAGCAGTCGCACAGCCTGCAAGACCTGGGCGTGGCTGTGGCAGCGCTTTCAGCCGACCGGCTGGCCGCGATTGCCATGCCCGACAACCTGCGCGACGCCATCGAGACCTTCCGCCGCACACGCAGCCACGAAGGCAGGCGCCGGCAGATGCAGTACGTGGGCAAGCTCATGCGCAGCGCCGACGAAGCGGCGCTGCGCGAAGCCGTGGCCGCGGCCACGCTGGGCAGCGCCAAGGAAACATTGGCCATGCACGAGGCCGAGCGCTGGCGCGCCGAGCTGATCGCCAGCGACGACGCCCTGACAAGATGGATGACCGAGCACCCCGCGACGGACACCCAGCAACTGCGCAGCCTGGTGCGTGCGGCCCGGCGCGACGCCGTGGGCCTGGCCCCCGAGGCGCGGCAACCCAAGAGCTTCAGGGATCTGTTCCAGTTGATCAAACCGCTGATGGCGGCATCGGCTGACGCCTCAAGCGGCGCACTGGACGACGCTGCAGAGGAAGCGGCATGAGCGGCTTTGACACCATCCACATCGGCGTCGTCTCTGTCAGCGACCGTGCTTCGAGTGGCGTCTACGCCGACCAGGGCATCCCGGCGCTGAAGGACTGGCTGGGCCGCACGGTGCTGAACCCCGTGGTCTGGCACGAGCGGCTCATTGCAGACGACGAGCCGCAGATCAAGGCCACCCTGTGTGAATTGGTGGACGACACAAAGTGCGCGCTGGTCTTCACCACCGGCGGCACCGGCCCGGCGCCGCGTGACGTGACACCCGAAGCCACGCTGGCCGTGGCTCACAAGGTGATGCCCGGCTTTGGTGAACAAATGCGCCAGATTTCGCTGGCCTTTGTGCCCACGGCCATCTTGTCGCGCCAGGTGGCGGTGGTGCGTGGCAAGACGCTGATCATCAATTTGCCTGGGCAGCCCAAGTCCATTGCCGAAACGCTGCAAGGCCTGCCTTCAGCGCCCAATTCGGCCACGCCGCCCGTGCACGGCATCTTTGCCGCCGTGCCCTACTGCGTGGACCTGATCGGTGGGCCCTACATCTTTGCCGACGAGGCGGTGTGCAAGGCCTTCAGGCCCAAGGCCGCGCAGCGCGCCTTGCCTGTGTGAAAGCGGCGCAGCGCGCCTTGCCTGTGTGAAGGCGGCGCAGCGCGCCGAGCCGCGCTGACGCACCGAGCGACGGCGCCTCAGCCCTGTGCGGCAGGGCCAGCCAGCTCAATGCGATCGCGCTGTGCTGACTTGGCGCGGTAAAGCGCACTGTCTGCGGCAGCCATCAGCGCTGCGCTGCTGTCACCGTGTTCGGGGAAAACCGCCACCCCCATGCTGGCCGTGACCGGTGGCACCTGCAGCGTCTGCGCCCAGGGCATCGCCCGCAAGGCGTCGCGGGCCTTGGCGGCCACCTGCAGCATCTCGGCCACCGCCGCACCCGGGCACACGATGACAAATTCTTCACCGCCCCAACGAAAGGCCATGTCCGAGCGCCGCAAACCGCTGGCCAAGGCCTGTGCCGTGGCGCGCAGCACTTCGTCGCCCTTGAGGTGGCCGTGTTCGTCGTTGATGGTCTTGAAGAAGTCCAGGTCAATGAAGCACACCCCCAGCGCAATGCCGGTGCGGCGGCACAACTCCAGTTGTGATTCCAGGTACTCCTCGCCGCGCCGGCGGTTGGGCAGGCCGGTGAGCACGTCGTTGGCGGCCAGGGCCTCCAGCTCAAACTGCAGCATCTTTTGCTCGGTCACGTCCTGCACCATGCCCACCACGCGGGTTGGCGCGCCTCGGGCGTCGCGTTCGCTCACGCTGCCCTGGTCGCGCACCCAGATGTAGTGGCCGTTGCGGTTGCGCAGCCGGTATTCGGCCACGTAGCGCACGCGCTGCCCGTCCATGTGTTCTTGCAGGATGCGCCGCACGCGGGTGGCGTCGTCGGGGTGCAGGTTGTCGGCCCAGGTGTCAATGACCGGCGCCATTTCTTCGGGGCCGTAGCCCAGCATGCGCTTGAGCTGCGGGCTGAAGAACAAGGTGTTTTGCACCAGGTCCCAGTCCCACATGCCGTCGGCGGCCTCATTCAGCGCAAACCACAGTGTGGGCTGGCGCGAACGCAAGTCGGCGTCCAGCGCCACACGCCGCGTGATGTCGCGCGCCGTGGACAAGAAGTACTCGCGGCCGTCCAGTTCAAACGCGGTGGTCACCACCTCCACCGGCACCTCATGCCCGCTGCGGTGGCGGTGGCGCCCCACAAAGACGTAGGGCGACTGGGTGCGGATGACCGCAGCAATGTCGGCCCATTGGGGCATGCCCAGCACGTCCTTTTGCAGGCTCAGCACCGAATGGCCCAGCACCTCGGCCTGTGTCAGCCCCAACACGTCCCAGGCGGCGCGGTTGGCCCACAGCACATTGGACGTGGCGGGGTCCAGCAGGTAGATGGCGTCGGCCATCTCGTCAAACAGTTGTTCGGCAGCAGGCAGGTCGTGGCGCATCTTGCGAAGGGGCGTATGGGGCGCAGCCGGCGCCGCGCGGGGGGCTACTTGACCAGGCGGTTCAGCCGCTCGGCGTCAAAGTTCTCTGTGGTGTGCGCGTCTTGTGGCACGCAGTCGTCACCGGGCAGCTCACGTGCGCGGGCCGAGAGTTTTTCTATCGCCTGCCACAGCAGCGCCACCTGGTGCTCCTGGCTGGAGGCGTGGTCGATCAGGCCCTTCATGGCCTGCGACACCGGGTCGTCGCCCTGCGTCACACCGTAGGCTGAAAAGCCCATCTTGGCAGCCGCCGCCTCACGCACCGCTTCGGTCTCGGCTTGCAGCACGCGTGCCGGGTTGCCCACGGCCGTGGCGCCCGGTGGCACGGGCTTGACCACCACCGCATTGCTGCCGATGCGTGCGCCGTCGCCCACCGTAAAACCGCCCAGCACCTGCGAATTGGCGCCCACGATGACCCCACGCCCCAGCGTGGGGTGGCGCTTGGCACCCTTGCTCAGCGAGGTGCCACCCAGCGTGACGCCTTGGTAGATGGTGCATTCGTCGCCGATCTCTGCGGTCTCGCCCACCACCACACCCATGCCATGGTCTATGAAGACGCGGCGGCCGATGGTGGCGCCGGGGTGGATCTCGATGCCGGTGAGGAACCGCGCCAGGTGCGACGTAAACCGCGCCAACCAGTGCCAGCCGCGTTGCCAGAACCAGTGCGCACGGCGGTGCAGCACCAAGGCGTGCAGACCCGGATAACAGGTGAGCACGTCCCACGTGGACCGCGCCGCAGGGTCGCGCTCCAGGATGCAGGCAATGTCTTCACGCAGGCGGCTGAACATGGTGGGTTCCTAGTGAACGGGCAGTGTACCCAGCGGCCGCCAGTCGCGTTCGATCAGTCGCGTTCGGGCGGGGGCGGGCCGGGTGGGGCGTGGGCCGCCGGGCGTGCGCCTGCACCGGCCACCGCCCTGGCAATGCCACGCAGGATGTGCACCTCTTCTTGCGTCAGCTGCGCGCGGTTGATCAGCTGCTGCAGCCTCGGCATCAGTTTCTTGGGCGCGGCGGGGTCAAGAAATCCGATGTCCACCAGCGTCTGCTGCCAATGCGCCAGTGCGCCCGCCACGGCCGCGCCGTCGGCCAGCGTCGGGTCGGTGGTGCGCGGCTGCACGGCGTAGCCACCCAGGGCCTGTCGCCAGTCATAGGCAATCAGTTGCACCGCCTGCGCCAGGTTGAGTGACCCGTATTCGGCCGGCGCGGGTATCGACAGGCAGGCATGGCAGCGGTACACGTCTTCGTTGCTCATGCCCGTGCGTTCAGGCCCAAACACAAAGGCCACGCGGTGCTCGCTGTGGCACAGGGCCGCAAAGTGTTCACGCGGGGCCAGGGTGGCGGGGCCAAAGTCACGCGGCGTCATGGCCGTGGCGCAGGCCCAGGTGATGCCGTCCAGCGCGTCAGCCAGCGTCGGCACCACGCGGGCACTTTGCAGCACGTCGGCCGCGCCGCTGGCCAGTGCCGCCGTTTCGTCGCGTGTCAGCACGTCCGCGTAGCGCGGCGCCACCAGCACCAGGTCTGCAAAACCCATGACCTTGATGGCCCGTGCGGCGGCGCCCACATTGCCTGCATGGCTGGGGTTGATGAGCACAAAGCGCGTGGCGTCGGCTGGGGGCGATGCGGGCATGCAGGTCGTCACCGGATGTGGGGCATGGGGCGTGGGTTCGCGGGGCGGCCATTGTGGCGTGGCCCATTGCCCGGCCCATTGCCCGGCCCAAGGCCAAGCCCGCAGTCAAGCCAACGCTCAGGCCCGCCGTCAAACCCGCCGGTGGGCCACGCTGCTCAAGCCAGGCGGAATCGCGCCACTTCCCGGGCGAGCCCGCCGGCCTGGTCGCGCAGTGCGCCCGCAGCGGCAGCGGTCTGCTCCACCAAGGCCGCGTTCTGCTGCGTCACCTGGTCCAGGTCGTGCACGGCCTGGCCGAGCTGGCTCAGACCGTCGCTTTCTTCGCGCGCACCCACGGCCACGGCCGCCAGCAACTCGTCCACGCGGCGTGACTGGCCGACGATGCCGTCGATGATGGCGCCGGCTCGCCGCACGATGCCCGTGCCCGCCTCCACCTGGTCCACGCTGCCGCCAATGAGCACCTTGATCTCTTGCGCGGCGGCTGCACTGCGCTGCGCCAGGCTGCGCACCTCGGCCGCCACCACCGCAAAGCCCCGCCCCTGCTCGCCGGCACGCGCCGCCTCCACGGCGGCATTGAGCGCCAGGATGTTGGTCTGAAAGGCAATGCCGTTGATGGTGCCGATGATTTCGCCGATCAGGGCCGATGAACTGCGGATGCCGTCCATGGTCTGCACCACTTCGGTCATGACCTGGCCCCCCTGGCTGGCCGACTGCGCATTTTGCTGCGCCGACGCCAGCGCCTGGTCAATACCCGCCGCCATGCGCGACGCCGTGCCGGCCATTTGCTCCATGGCCGCCGCCGACTGCTCCAGGTTGGCTGCGGCACGCTCGGTGCGCGACGACAAGTCCATGGCCCCGGCAGCGATCTCGGTGCTGGCATGCACCATGGCGCCGCTGGCTTCACCCACGCGCGCCACCATGCCGCGCAGGGCGTCTTGCATGTCGCGCATGTCACACATCAGCTCGGCCGCTTCGTCGGCGCCGCGCGGCGTGATGGTGTGCGTGAGATCCCCCTGCGACATGGCGCGCAGGTGCAGGCGGCTTTCACCCAGGCCGCCCGTCAACGCATGGTGGAAACACACCAGCAGGTAGGCGCCCAGCAGCATGGCCAGGCCAATACTGGCCAGCACGCCAGCCAATGCGCCAGACAAGTCGCGCCAGATGTCCGCGTGCAGCGCGTCCAGGTAGATGCCCGAGCCGATGATCCAGCCCCAGGGCTCAAAGCCCTGCACGTAGGACACCTTGTCCACCGGCTGCTCCTTGCCGGGCTTGGGCCATTGGTAGGCCACAAAGCCCTTGCCATGCTGGCGCACGATGTCCACCATGGCCTTGAAAAGCGGCAGCCCGTTCGGGTCCAGGACGCCACCGATGTCGGTGCCGTCCATCGCTGGCTTCATGGGGTGCATCAGCATGCGCGGCTGCATGTCGTTGACCCAGAAGTACTCGTCGCCGCCATAGCGCAGCCCCGCCACCGTGCGCAAGGCCGCTTGCTGGGCCTGCTCACGCGTGAGGGTGCCCGCCACTTCTTGCGCCAGCGCCGAGCGCAGCACGCCGGACACGGCCTCCACGGCCTGTCGCGTGGCGTCGCGTCGGGCCTGCATGGCCTGGTCGACCTGGCTCTTGGCCATCCACCCCATCAGCGCCAGCAGGGGCAGCACCAGCGCCAGGGCCACCAGCGCCGCCTTGGCCGTGAAGTGCATGCGCCGCAGCAGGCGCACACCGGGGCCCCACAGGCCCAGTTGTTCGCCACCGGGCCGACCGGGCCCGTGGCCTGCGGATGCCGGCCTGGCGTCCGCTCCCTTCGCTGCTGCTTCCATCGTGCCTCCGGCCGATAAAACCCGCGCGGCTGAGGCAAGGTGTCAAAGCCGACTGACGCGAGTCCCCACCTTCTTTCGGACAGACCCCTGCCAACTTGAGCCTGGCGCGCAGCACCGCCGTGCCGGGCCAAGCACCGGCGCGGGCTGGCGCGTGCGTCCGTCAGACGACCAAGCGCACGCCACCACCGCAGGGCCCCCAGCGCCAACACAGCGCAACACCACAGCACGTCACCGCCAGCGGGTCCCCACCCGCCCCGCCGCTAAACTTCTGCGCTTGTCCCGCCAGGCTCGCATCCGACGCGGTTTCGTCACGAGCAACCGCAACCCGGAGTGGCCCATGCAAGAACATTCACAAGGCGTGCACTTTGCAATGGGCGGGCGCGTGGTGGTGGTTACCGGTGCGGCACAGGGCATCGGTGAAGCCTGCGCCCGCCGTCTGGTGCGTGACGGCGCCGCCGTGGCGCTGTGGGACGTGGCCGACGCACCCGGCCAGGCCCTGGCCACCGCGCTGCAGGCCGCAGGAGCGCAAACGCTGTACTGCCACTGCAATGTGGCGCAC
>CAZUKT010000119.1:0-6600 GCA_964620975.1 uncultured Rubrivivax sp.
GTGAATCACGAGCCGGCCGTGGGCAAAACCCACCGCATCCAGCACCTGCAAAAAGACCTGCAGCCGCTCTTGCATTGGCAAGGCGGCGCAGTGCTGGGTGATGGGCAGGCCTTCGATCAACTCCATGGCCAGGAAGGGTTGGCCCGGGGCGATGCCGTCATGACCTGATTCAGCGCTGGCGCCGAGCGCAGGTGCGGCGCTGACCCCGGCGTCGTACAGGCGCGCAATGTGCGCGTGCTCCAGCGCGGCCAGCAAGTCGCGCTCTTGCGCAAAGCGGCGCGCCATGGCCGCCGGTGCTTCCAGCCCGGCGTGCGGCAGCTTCAGTGCCACGCGGCGCATCACACCCTGGGTCTGCTCGGCGGACCACACCGCCGCCATGCCGCCCTGGCCCAACGGGGCCATCAAGCGGTAGATGCCCACGGTTTGCCCCGCCGCCAAGGTTTGCACCTGCGCGCCCAGTGCGGCGGCCAGCAGGTCTCCAGCCGGTGGTGCCAGTGTGTCGGCCGTGGCGTGGGCGGCCAGCAGGCGGCGCACATGCGGCGCGGCCGTGGCTTGCGCCGCGTCCAGTGCCAGCAGCCAGGCTGGCAGCGCTGCAGCGGGCAAGGCCACGGCCTCGTCAAACAAGGCCGACACCTGCGGCCAGAGTTCAGGGGGGATGCGCGGGGCTGGATTCATGTAGGGCACGTACGCAATCTGGCGTCACAAGCGGCCAAGGGTGGTGGTGGCCTGTGACGGGCGGGCAGCGAAGTGTGCCCAGCGCACAAACACTGCCGGCGACGCCTGCGTGCATGCCGTTTGCAGGCCGCATCAAGCGGGTCATGTGGCCTGCAGTTCCAGCAGCAAGAAGGCACGTGCCTTGTCCCACTGCCGGCGCACGGTGCGTTCGCTCACGCCCAGCGCCAGTGCGGCTTCGGCGTCGGTGTAGCCGCCGTAAAAACGCAGCTCTACCATTTCAGCCAGCGCGGCGTCCACGGCCTCCAGCGCGGCCAGCGCACGTTCAAGGTCAAGCACCGGCGCGGCAGCGGCCAGGGGCTGCGCGTCCAGCACGGCGGTGTCAAAAGTCACCTGTTGCAGGCCACCCCCACGCCGCTCGGCCTGGCTGCGGCGCACAAAGTCGATGACGATGTGCCGCATGGCCTTGGCCGCATAAGCGTAGAAGTGCTTGCGGCTTTGCAGCGCCACCGGCGCGCCGCCCACAAAGCGCAAAAAACTTTCGTGCACCAGCGCCTGCGTGTCCAGCAACGTGGGGGCTTGGTGCACACGCAAACGGGCACGGGCAATCTTCAGCAGCTCGGGGTACAGCGCAGCGTAGGCCTCATTCGCCGCGTGGTCATCGCCTGCGTGGGCACGCTGTAACAAAACGGTCAGTTCAGCAGGGGCGGGCATCGGCGCAGTGTGTCATAGGCAAGGCGGACGTCATTGGTGCAGCGTGCCCTGCGCGGGCTCGCGTAAACCCCAGCAGAAATACCCCCCTGAATCACGGGGGAGGGGCTCGTGAGCGCGCTTTTCTTCATCAAGAATGCGTCCGCAGCAGCTCTGCAATACGGGCGTTATGGGCCACCCCCAAAACGCTTGTGGCGCAGGGTTCAGTTCAGCAGCGCGCGGCCATGAGCCCGTGCTGACCCCCCCACCTCAGGAGTACCGGCTTTGTTGAACAAAAACCTCACCCTGCGCTTGAGCGCAATCACCGCTGCAGCCTTGTTGCTGGGCGCTGGCGCAGCGCAAGCTGCCAGCGGCTCGGTCTACAACCTGCGTGGCGTGGCCAATGACGCTGAACTCAGCAACATGGCACCGCTGATCATTGCCGGCAACCCGCCCGACAGCCCCAACGCCCGCATCGACCCCAACCTGTCCACTTCGCCCTGGGCCGGTGTGGTCAGCATCAACATCCGCTACAGCGGCAGCAGCTTCATCTGCTCGGGCGCCATGATTTCTGCCACCCACGTGCTGACCGCAGGCCACTGCGTTGACACCGACGGCAACGGCAGCAACATCAACATCACCACGCCTGGCAACGACGTGCGCGTGATCTTCAACAACCAGGCCACCGCTGCGTCAGCCAACACCTTCACGCTGGTCACCGCCACGCAGGTGCAGATGAACCCCAACTACGCGGGTTTTGGCAACTGCCCGGCTGCGGTCACCGACCCCAGCATCTTCTGCGTGAACGATGACCTGGCGATCCTGACGCTGAACGCATCCGACGTGCCGGCCTGGGCCACGCCCTACGCGCTGACCACGCTCAACGGCAGCGCCCCGCAAACCATGGTCGGCTACGGCACCAGCGGCACCGGCACCACCGGCGGCACCGTGAGCCCCAGCTTCTTCAAGAAGCGCGTGGGTGGCAACTACTCCGACGTGTACGACTTGAACGACGAGCAGAACTTTGCCGGCCCCAAGGAAGTCTGGCAGTCTGACTTTGACGGCAACGGCCAAGACACCCACTGCACGCTGTTCAACGTGTGCTCGCCGGTGCTGGCCAACACGGTGGAAACCGCGCTGGGCGGTGGTGACTCGGGCGGCCCGTCGTTCCAGCAACTGGGCACCGGCGCCTGGGCCATCGTGGGCAACAACACCTACGGCACGCGCTTCTTCGACACCCAAGTTTCCGGCACCTTCGGCACCGGCTCGGGTGGCATGGTGGTGGCCGGTTACTACGACTGGATCACCGCTGCCACTGGCGGCGCTGCCGTCATCGTGGCCGTGCCCGAACCCGGCACCTACGCCATGCTGCTGGCCGGCCTGCTGGCCGTGGGCGGCATCGCCCGCCGCCGCAAGACCGCCTGATCGGCAACGGCTACGGGGGCAACGTGCCCCCAGTCTCGGAGCGCCCCAACCGGGGCGCTTTTTCATGGCCCGAACGCGGCACACTTGGTGGCTCACCTTGCCCCAGCCACCATGCCGCAGACCATTGTCTTCAGCCACGCCAACGGGTTTCCGTCGGCCACCTACCGCTTGCTCTTTGATGTCTGGCGCGCCGCAGGCTGGCCCGTGCTGGCCATCGACAAGCTGGGCCATGACCCGCGTTACCCCGTCACCAGCAACTGGCCCCGGCTGCGTGACCAGCTGACCGACTTTGTGCAAACGCAATGCCCCGGCCAGCGGGTGCACTTGGTGGGGCATTCGCTGGGCGGCTACCTCAGCTTGCTGGCGGCCTGCCGCGTGCCTGCCATGGCGCGCAGCGTGTTGCTGCTTGACTCGCCCGTGCTCACCGGGTGGCGCGCCCACAGCGTGCGCGTGGCCAAGGCCACCGGGCTGATGCAGCGTATGTCACCGGGCCGCGTGTCGCGCAGCCGGCGTTGGCAATGGCCCACGGCCGAAGACGCGCTGCGCCACTGCGCCAGCAAACACGTCTTTGCGCGCTGGGACCCCCGTGTGCTGCACGACTACGTCACCTGCGGCACCGAACCCGACCCCGAGGCCGCCGCCCCGGGCGCTGTGCGCCTGGCCTTCAAGCGCGAGGTGGAAACGCGGCTCTACAACACGCTGCCACACCAGATGGGTGCCTTGCTCAAGGTGCATCCACCGCGCTGCCCGGTGGGCTTCATCGGCGGCACCCAGTCGGCCGAGGTGCGGCAGGTGGGCCTGGCGGCCACGCGCGCGCTCACGCACGGACGCATGCAGTGGCTGGACGGCTCGCATTTGTTCCCTATGGAAGAACCCGAAGCCACGGCTGCAGCGGTACTGGCACAGCTGCGTGCCATGGGCTGAGAGTGTGGGAGCGCCGGCGCCTCACCCGGCACGAACAAGGCCAGCCCAGGCCGGGTGCAGCAACCAGGCGGCTTCGCAGCCGGTGGGCAGTTCAGGCCGCAGTTCGGTTTCGAACCAGGACCGCGCCTGCCCGCGCAGGGTGCGTGCGCGCGCGGCGTGGCCGGTGGCTTCAAGCACTTTTGCCGCCGTGCTGAGCCATTCGGCGGTGGGCAGGTAAAGGTGGCGCAGACGCGCACGCTGCAGCAGCAACCATTCCACATCCAGCAGCGCCGCTGGCAAGTCGCCGTCGCGCCAGGCGCAGGCAGCGCGGCGCAGGCGCGCCAGGCCAGCCGCCGCTGGCGCGCCTGCGGCTTCACCCCGCGCCACAAGGTCGCCCAGCACCTTGCGTGCGGCCTTGGCCGGCAGCACCACACTGGCCAGGGCCTGCGCCCGCAGCGCCACGCCGGCACTGCCGCCGGCCGGCACACGCCGCCACAGCAAGCGCCAAAGCGCCGCAGCACGTTCGCCGTCACCCAAGGCCTGCACGGCCAAGGCCTGCAGCAAGGCGTGGTGAACCTGCCGCGCCAGGGCCGCATCGGCCGGCGGCGCGTCGCCCAACAGTTGCAATGCCATGCCGGGGCGGCCTGCGCGCCACCAGGCCTCGGCGCGCAGTTCGTCGGCAATGCGGGCGTAGTCGGCGGTGCCGGCGCCGCTGCCTGCAGGTGCCACACCGTCCAGCACGGCAAGCGCAGCAGCCAGATGGTCGCAGCCGATGAGCGCAATGGCCAGGTTCAGCTCGGCCAAGCGGGCGCCGTGGCTGTCACCCAGGCGGCGGTACAACGCTGCGGCGTGGCGCGAGTCGGCAATGCTGCGTTCGGCGTCGCCGGCGGCCAGGCGCTGGCCGCCCAGGCTGGCCAGCGCCTGCACTTCAAGGCTCGTATGGCCTGCAGTTCGCGCCAGGGCCAGTTGGCGTTCCAGCGCGTCAAGGCATGCCCCCGGCCGCCCTGCGCCGTGTTGCACGATGGCCCACTGGCTCCACAGGTGCGCCGCGCGCACGGGGTGGGTGGTGGCGTCAAGCCTGGGCCGCAAGCGCGCAAGCCGTGCCCGCGCAGCCGGTGTCGACAAGGGCACACCCAGCATGGCTTGTGCTGCGGCGTGCATCACCTCCGCCTGCAAGGCCTCGCTGCTTTGTGCATCGGCTTCCAGCAACGCCGCGCTCGCCGCCACGGTGGCCTGGTTGAAGCGATAGGCACCCAGCGCCAGCTCGGCACACGCCAATTGCCAGGCCACCCGCTGCGCGGCCGACACGGCCAAAGGCTGCAAGGCCGTGGCGTCGGCCAGCGCGGCGTCGGGCCCGTCGCAGGCCATGCGGGCGGCAACAGCCGCCAGGCGGGCGTCAAAGTGAGCCGTCGCGTCACCGGCCGTGTCAAACGCCTGGGCGGCGGCCCCCAGGTGCGCCAGCCGCTCTGCGCTGCGGCCCAGGCGCAGCGCGTCGGTGGCCGCCTGCAGCAAGGCCTGCCCGGCCGCCGCCCACAGGCCGGCGGCTTGAAGGTGGCGCGCCACCGCCGCCGCCGCTGCGCCGCGCCGTTGCAGCCCCGCTGCCACGCGTTCATGCAAGGCGCCGCGCAGCACACGTGGCAGGCCCGCCAGCACGGTGGCGCACAGGGCGTCGTGCACCGTGCCGTCTTCACGCAGCAACTGTGCGGCTTCGGCCTCACGCCAGGCATCGGCCAGTGCCGCCAGCGGCGTGCCCAGCACGTCGGCCGCGAGCGCGGGGTGGCTGTCGCCTGCGGCCACCGCCGCCACACGCAGCAGCGCCAGCGCAGTGGGTGACAGCGTGGCCAGCCGGCTCGCGATGGCCGTTTCCACACTGGCCGGCAGCGGCAAGGTCTGCGTGCCCGCCCCGGGCGGCTGCAGCGCCAGGTGCTTGAGCGTTTCCAGCACAAAGAGCGGGTTGCCGCCGCAGTGCTGCGCCAGGCGCGTGTGCAGCGTGGTGTCGGCGCCCGCGGGCAGGTCCAGTGAGCCGATCAGCGCACACATCGCAGCGTTGTCCAGCGGCGCGAGCACGCACACCTGCAAACGTGCCGATGAGGCCAACCACGACGGTGGTGCTGCGTGCGCGCTGGGCCGGCTCGCAAAGCCCCATTGCAAGCCGTGACCCGCCGCCGCCGCAGTGCGCAATACACCGGCAGACGCGGCATCGGCCTGGTGCAGGTCGTCCACCAACACACCCACCCAACCCGCCCGCGCTGCCAGCACAAACACGTCGTGCAAGGCCGCCTGCAGCAGCGCGTCCAGCCCCGGCGCGGCGGGCGCCGGGCCCAGTTCGGGCAGCAACCGCGCCAGCTCTTTGCGTGCCAGGCCCTGGGGCCACAGCGCATCAGCCGGCCCCCCGGCCGCCAGCGCCCGCAGCAAACGCAGCATCAGCGCATAGGGCACGGCGCCGTCGCCGGGCAGCGCCGCCACCTGCAAGACGCGGCTTCGGCCCTGGGCCAGGTCGGCCAACAGGCGCGACTTGCCCAGACCCGCCTCGCCCAGCAACAAGAAGGCCTGCCCCCCTTGCCAGGCGGCGGCCAAGGTTTGGCGTTCAAGCTGGCGGCCCACCAGCCGGGGTGGGCGCAGCAAGGCCGGAGGCAACGGCATCTGCGGCCGCTGGGGCAATGTGGCCAAGATCTCCACCTGCGCCAGCAAGGCCTGCGTCTCGGGTGACGGGGCCAGGCCCAGTTCGTCACGCAGCACGCGCTCGCAGCGCTCAAACGCGGCCACGGCCGCCGCGCGGTCGCCGCGCAGATAGTGCAGCCGCATCAAACGCCGCCAGGCGTGTTCAAGCAGCGGCTCCAGCACCAGCAGTTGCTCGGTCAGTGCCAGCGCGGCGGCCAAGGCGCCGGCCGCTTCGTGCCGCGTGGCCAG
>CAZUKT010000119.1:6610-10124 GCA_964620975.1 uncultured Rubrivivax sp.
CGGCGCGCGCCCCAGCGGCGCCGCGCGTCGTCGAGCCAGTCCTGCACGGCGTCGTCTTCGTGGGGCAGCCCTGCCAGCAGCGCGGCGGCAAAGTCGGCCGCGTCGCTTTGCAGGTCACAGGCCACAGCCGTGGCCAGTTGCAGGCCGTCGTCAGCCTCTTGCACCAGCGCACCGGCCGCCTGGCGCAGCCGAAACAGGCGCTGGCGCAGGTTGGCATGGGCACGCGGCAGCGTCACGTCGGGCCACAGCCAGGCCGCCATGGCGGAGCGGGCCTGGCGGCCGTCCAGCGCCAAACGCGCCAGCAGCGCAGCGTCCTTGCGTGACAGCACACGCCAGGCCTTGCCCGGGCGCGCCCACGCTGGCGTGCCCAGCAAGCGCAAGTGCGGCGGTGGGGCGTGTGCGGCTGGCATGCGGCGCATTGTGGGCGTGACGGCCTGGTAACGGGTGGGCGCCACAGTGCAATCCCCACCCCCTGGAGAGCCCCATGCACTTGCTGCACACCCACCTCAAACCCCTGCGCCTGGCCCTGCCACTGGCCTTGGCCGTGGGCGCTTCGGCCGCCACGTCGCAGGTGGTGATGGCCACGCGCGATTCACAGGTCAACGCGAGCTGGATCGCCGGTTACGCCAACCAGATCTTTGGTGGCGGCGGGCAAGACGCCGACGGCAACCTGTTTGCCATCGACGGCATCAAGCTGCAAGGCGCCGACACCGCTGCCGGCTACTACCCACCGACCAACGTGCACTGGAACGCCGGCTTCAGCTGGGGCGTGGAACACCGCTACCTGGTTGACGGCGTGGGCGGCTCGGTGCTGGACGCGGCCACCAAGATCACTGCGTCGGGCCTGACCACCACGTCCAGCGCCGTCAGCGCGCCGGCCACCGGCACGCTGCAATCGCTGCTGCCCGGCAATCTGCTGGCGCTGAGCTTCGTCAACCCCGTCGAGCAGACGTTCCTGTTCCAGGGCAACGTGGCGCAGCAGGGCCCTTTCAACCGCAATTACAGCGACATCCGCATCGTGCGAGACGACGGCACACCCATCAACGTGCAGGGCTGGCAACACAACGGCGGCTTTCATCAGCTGGTGACACTGCCGGGCGGCATCTATTCGATCGTGGCCACGGCCGTGTCGCACGCCAGCCAGAACGAGAGCGCCTACGCGTCTTGGGACTACAGCTTCGAATGGGTGTCGGCCGTGCCCGAACCCGGTGCCTGGGCCCTGTGGATGGCCGGGCTGGGTGTGCTGGGTGCGCTGCAGCGGCGGCGCCGGGCTGCATGACGGCGGCCCTGCTGCGCTGCAGGGCCCCAGGGCAGCACGGCCACCGTGTCAGGGCTCGAAGCGCCCCAGGCGCACTGCGGTGCCGCCCGGCTCCAGGTTGTGGGTGCCGGGCATCACGAGCACCGCGTTGTCATACGGTGTGCGCCAGACATGCGCGCCGTCTTGTGCCAGCGGCGTGCCGGCGGTGGCAATGACACCCAGGCCGGGCGTGGGCAGCAAGAAGCGGAAGGCCGCTGAGCGTGCCACCACCGCCTCGGTCACACGCACCAGGCGCTGCGCAGGCGGCAGGGGCAGCCGCGCATGCCTCGCCACCCAGCGGTCGTCGGCCATGCCGGCCAGGCCCAGAAACCGCACCAGGCCGTCAATGGCCACGTTGGCGGCGGCGCGCTCCCAGTGCTGCCCACACTCGATCAGCAAGGCGCGGCGTGGGCTGGCCGGGTCGCCAAAACCGCCCCGCTCCACCATGCGCAGGCCGCCGGGGTGGCCGGTGTCGATGAGCAAATCAGCCGGCATGCCCAACTCACGCGCCAGGGCGGCGTTTTTGTCCACCGTGCCGCACACCATGAGCGGGGCGCAGGGTTCACCCATGCTGTGGATGTCCAGCAGCAAATCGGCCGCGTCCACAAACGGCCGCAGTTGCCGCGCCCGGCGCAGTTCCACGCTGTCGCGCGGGCCCAGCAACACGTCGTCAGCCCAGACACGGTTGAAGTCTTCGTCCACGCAGCGCGACGCGTAGGGCCGCGCGGGGTCAAAACGCGCAAAGGCCGCCACGTTGCCAAAGGCCAGCGTCAGGCGGCCACAGGCCGGCGCAAAACCCTGGGACAGCAGCCAGTTCAGCGCAATGGCGCCGCAGATTTCATTGCCGTGGGTCAGCGCCTGCACCATGACCTGCGGCCCGGGCCGGCCCGAATCGCGCACGTGCACCCAGTCCACACCGGCATTGCCCTGCTGCCATGGCGTGATGTCGGGCGCTTGCAGCTCTACCAGTGGGGTCGCGGGCATGGGGGCTCCGGTGGGCGCACCTCGGCGGGTGGCTCGGGTTCATCGGCCAAAGTATGGCCCCGGCGGCTCCGGGGCGACACCGATGGCCGCGAGCCCGCCAGCCGATAGCATCGGCCCGCGCCGCATGCGGCTCTGCGTGGCCCCGTCGGGCGCCGTGTGGCTGCTTGAGGCACTTTGAGGCTGTTTGCGGCTGGCTTGGCCCGATTTGTGCTGCACCTGTTTTGATTCCCAAGAGGCATGTCTATGCAAGAACGTGAACTGCGCCAGTTGATCGAAGACGTGCGCCAAGGCGCCCTGCCCCGCCGCAGCTTTGTGCGGCAAATGGTGGGCCTGGGCCTGACCGCGCCCATGGCGTCCATGATGCTCATGCACGCCGGTGTGGCACAGGCGCAGACCAAGCCCGTGTACAAGCCCACCAAACGCGGTGGCGGCGGGGTGCTGCGGGCGTTGTTCTGGCAAGGCCCCACGCTGCTGCAGCCGCACTTTGCGCAAGGCACCAAAGACCAGGAAGCCTCACGTGTGTTCTACGAGCCGCTGGCCGTGTGGGACGCCGAAGGCAACCTGGTACCGGTGCTGGCCGAAGAAATCCCCACGGCGGCCAATGGCGGCCTGCTGCCGGGCGGCAAGGTGGTGCGCTGGCGCCTGAAAAAGGGCGTGACCTGGCACGACGGCAAGCCCTTCACGGCCGACGACGTGGTCTTTACCTGGGAATACGCACGCGACCCGGCCACGGCGGCTGTCACCTCCGGCGTCTACAAAGACGTCACCGTGACCAAGGTTGACGCCCACACCGTGCTGGTGGCATTTGCCAAGGCCACGCCCTTCTGGGCCACGGCCTTTGTGGCGGCCGACGGCATGATCCTGCCCAAACATCACTTTGCAGCCTACGCGGGCGCCAAGTCGCGTGAGGCGCCGGCCAACCTCAAGCCAGTGGGCACCGGGCCCTACAAGTTCGTGGACTTCAAGCCCGGTGACATGGTGCGCGGTGAACTCAACGCCAACTACCACCAGCCCAACCGCCCCTTCTTCGACAGCATAGAAATCAAAGGCGGCGGCGACGCGCCTTCAGCCGCCCGCGCGGTGCTGCAAACCGGCGAGTACGACTACGCCTGGAACCTGCAGGTGGAAGACGAAGTGCTCAAGCGCATGGAAGCCGGTGGCAAGGGCCGCGTGCAGATCGTGGACAGCGGCGACATCGAGTTCATGCAGCTCAACCCCACCGACCCGGTGGCT
>CAZUKT010000120.1:0-8818 GCA_964620975.1 uncultured Rubrivivax sp.
CGAGACCGTCACCTACATGATCGCCGGCCGCATGCGCCACCGTGACAGCGCAGGTCATGAAGGCTTGCTGCAAAACGGTGGCGTGCAATGGATGACGGCAGGCCGTGGTCTGGTGCACAGCGAAATGCCCGAACAGGAAGACGGTGCGATGGAAGGCTTCCAGCTCTGGCTGAACCTGCCCGCGCGAAGCAAGATGTGCGAGCCCTGGTACCGCGACATCGCAGCCGATGCCGTGCCCGAATGGCAGGGCGGCGGCGCCACGGTGCGCGTCATTGCCGGCAGCAGCCACGGCGTGCAAGGTGCCATGCAGCGCGAGGCCACCGAGCCCCTGTACCTGGACGTGCACCTGGCGCCCGGCGCAAGTTTTGCGCAACCCTTGCCGGCAGCGCACAACGCCTTTGTCTACGTCTACAGGGGCGACTTGAGCGTTGGCGACGCCGCCGTGCGCCTCCAACGCATGGCCATCCTGGCCAACACGCCTGGCAGCGACGGCGTTGCGCTGCGGGCCGGGGCCGAAGGCGCGCGCGCCATTCTCATTGCCGGGCGGCCGCTGGGTGAGCCGATAGCGCAGTACGGGCCCTTCGTCATGAACACGCACCAGGAAATCGTGTTGGCGGTGGACGACTTTCGCGCCGGCAAGCTGGCTTGACGCACAAGGCCCTGTGAGCCTCTGCCCATGAAGGAAGGCCCGGCAGGTGGCCGGCCAGCAAGTGCCGGCGGCCTTGCCGGCACCGGCCTAGCGGTCCTTGCGCAGAATGCCCACCGCGCTGGCAGCCGGGCCCACCACAAACACCGTGTAGACCGCACCCGCCTCAAACCGTTGGTCCACAGCGCTGAACAGCGGCGTGCTGCGGCCGCTGCCGGTCACCGACAAGCTGGCCGCCGTGGTCGCGCTCACCAGCCGGGGGGTGGACGCTGTGCCGGGGTCCACGCCGTCGGCCACGGGTACAAAGTCGGCTGTCATCGCCAGCAGTGCGGTGAAGCCGGCCACACCGTGCACAAGACGCAGTTTGGCCTGGCTGGTGTTGCCAGGCAGGGTGTTGTCGTCTTCGATCCATGTCGCCTCGGCCGCGCCCGGTGTGCCGCGCACCAGCAGCGTGTAGTCGGCGCCGGGCCGCAATGCGGCGTCGGGCATGGGCACGGCCTGGCCGTTGACCGACACCACCACCGGCACGGTGTCCGCCGACACCAGCGAATAAACGTCCACCGCCGGTGAACCCACATTGGTGGCCAGCACGGAGCCGCCCACGCGGGCCGCCACTGCGCCCCCATCGGCCACGCCGGCCGCCAGGCGCACGCGGGCTTGCGGGCTGGCCCCGGGCGTGATGCTGCCTTGCTGCTCCAGCAGCAAGGTGTTCACCAGCGCCCCACCCCGGCCGGGGGTGATCACCAGCGTGGCCACCTGCCGGCTGGGCAGTGCCAGCGCTGGCAGATCGATGCGCATGTCCGCCTTGTTGCCAGCGGCCGTGATGCGCAGCTGCCAGGTGGCGGCGTTGACCGTCAACCATTCACCCACAGCCCCCACGGCTGCTGCCGATTGCGCCGGCACGGCAGACGCCAGTGGCTCGCCGCTGGCGGTGAGGTAGATGTCCAGCGCGCCGGCGTCGGGCGCCGCATTCACCACCCGCAGCAGCGCACGGCCACTGTCTGGTTGGCTGGCGTTGTCGTCGAGCAAGGCCTGCTTGAGCGCGCCTTGGCCGCCATAGGCCAGCAGCGTGTAGTAGCGGTCCTTGGACATGGCCGGCGTGAACGACAGCAAGGCCGTGGCCGACCCCGCCACCGTGATGGCGCTGGCCGCGTTGCCCGGCGACACGTCGGCGTAGCCCGCCGTGTTGCCATAGGCCACAGCACCCTGGGTGAGCGTGTCGTCCACACGCAGGTCAAGCAAGCTGTAGCCACTGCTGCTGTTGACCAGGCGCAGCTTGGCCTTGGTGCGGTCGTTGTTGCCGCCCCCGCAGGCCGTCAGCAGCAACATAGCGGCAGCCAGCCACGCCATCCAGGGTTTGCACATGCATCGCTCCCAGCGTTGATCCAGGTGCCCATGATGCCTGCGGCCAAGGCCACTACGAGGCCAGCGCCGGCCGCCATGCCGAAAGGTGCAGTTCCAGCCAGGGGCCCAGCGGCATTTCGGCGGCCAGGGCCGACGGGTCGCTGTGCTCCCGCACCACCAGCCCCTGCTGCAGTTCGTGGCTGGAATCAAACCATCCGCAGCCCTGTGGGGTGTCGGCGGCGGCGTCGTCATCGGACACGTTGCCGATGTCTGCCGCTGCAGCGAGGTGGGGCACGGCCAGGGCACTGGCCCCAGAAAAAGGCCAGGGCAGGCGGTGCAGGCAAGACAGCAGGTTCATCGCGGCGGCTCCGGGTGTGACAAGGTGCCGCCATGCTCAGCCGCACCGCCTTTGGCCACCATCGCCACGAGGGCGGAAAGCCGGGTGTCCCCAGGCGGGCACCCTTTGGTGGCGCCACATGTGCCCCCCACCCGGGGGGTCGTGCCAACATCCGCCCTACCTACCCGACCACCCCCCACCCATGTGCGGCCGCTACGTTGTTGCTTACGATCCCCAGACCCTGGTGTCCGGTTTCAGCGTCACACGCATCACGCCCTTCCCCAAGCGCTGGAACGTGGCACCGCAGTCCGCCGTGCCTGTGGTGTACGAAACCAAAGAGGGCGAGCGCGTGGCCGAGCTGATGCGCTGGGGCCTGGTGCCGCACTGGGCACAGGACGCGGCCATTGGCCACAAGCTGAACAACGCACGCGCCGAGAGCGTGTTCGACAAGCCGTCATTCCGCCAGGCCGTGCGCCGCCGGCGCTGCCTGCTGCCGGCCAGCGGCTATTACGAATGGCAGGCTTTGCCCGCTGGCAAACAACCTTGGTACATCAGCGCCCGCAACGGTGAGCCGCTGGCCATGGCCGGCTTGTTTGAGGCCTGGCGGCCTGACCCCAACGCCGAGTGGCTGCTGAGTTGCTGCGTCATCACCACCACACCCAACACCTTGCTGGCGCCCATTCACGACCGCATGCCGGTGCTTCTGGCGCCGGCCCAATGGGCCGCGTGGCTGAGCCGCAACCAGCAAGACAGCGCCGGGGTGGCCCCGCTGCTGCAAAGCTGTGCGCCGGATCTGCTGCAAGCATGGCCGGTGGCGCGCGCCGTCAACCCAGGCACGGCGGAGGGCGAAGCGCTGATCAGCCCGCTGCCCGCCGCTGCGGCCGGCCCCGCAGGGCAGCCATCGGGTGTGTCTTGAGCATGGGCGCCAATCAGGCGGCACCGCCAAAGGGGCGCACACCAATCCAGGCCGTGTGGGCCCAAAAGGCAAAACCGGCCCAGGCAACCAACGCCAACACCACGGTCACCAGTGTCGGGCCCAGGCGGCCGGGCGCGTAAACCGTGCCCGCTTGCGCGTCGCGCTGGCGCGCCGCCCTGAAGCTCAATGCCGCCCACACCAGGAAGCCGCCAAACAGCAGCAGATCGGCCACCGTGTTGTTGGCCACCAAGTGCGCCGCCGCCCACAGCTTGATGCCCAGCACCATGGGGTGGTGCAGCTTGGCCTTGATCATGTTGCCAGGCACGTAAGCGGCAAACAGGATCACAAAGGCCGGCAGCGTGAGCAAGGCCGCCAGGTGGCGCGTCCAGGTGGGTGAACCCCACAGCACCATGGGCTCCAGCCGCGCCGCACCGTAGCCCCACACGATGAGCATGAAGCCAAGCAACGACAACACCGAATAGAGGCCTTTGAAGCCGTTTTCACCCAGGCGAACGCGCATCTGCGTTCGCCAGCCTTCGGCAAAGATGCGCACCGAGTGCACACCCAGGAAGATCACAAGGCCGGCTATCAACATGCTCATTGAACAACTCCGATTGGGGGTGGGGGCACGGGTCGCGCTGGCCACGTGCGGTCAAGCCAGGGCGCATTGTGGTGCCGCCGGGTGGGCGGCCTTTCAAACCCCCAACGACAGGGTGCCATCGCCAAGAAACTCGGCTGCGTGGCTGCCGCATGCCCCGGCCGCAGCAGGTCGGCCACAATTCAAAATTGACCGTTAACCGCTGATCCTGCCCACCCGAGAGGAAGCATCTGCCATGTCCCACACAACCTTCCGCCCTATGTTTGCATTGAGCCTGGCCGCCGTGCTGGGCGCTGCCGCCGTGCACGCCCAGGCCGCCGAGCCCAAGGTGCTGAACATCTACAACTGGTCGGACTACATCGCCGACGACACGCTGCGCAACTTTGAAAAAGAAACCGGCATCAAGGTCCGCTACGACAACTACGACAACAACGAAATCCTGCAGGCCAAGCTCATGGCCGGCAAGACGGGCTACGACATCGTGGTGCCCAGTGCGCACTTTGCCAAGACACAAATCCAGGGCGGCCTGTACCAGAAGCTAGACCGCGCACAGCTTGGCAACTGGGGCAACCTTGACCCCACCTTGCTTGAAAAACTCAACGGCATCGACCCGGGCAACGAACACCTGGTGACCTGGCTGTGGGGTTACGTGACGGTGGGCATCCACACCGGCAAGGTCAAGGCAGCGCTGGGCGGCGCACCGCTGCCCGCCAACCCCTGGGACTTGATCTTCAAGCCCGAGTACGCCAGCAAGCTCAAGGGTTGCGGCATCAACGTGCTCGACTCGGCCAGCGAAGTGCTGCCGGTGGCCATGCTCTACGCCGGCAAAGAGCCCTACAGCAAGAACGCCAAGGACTACGAGGCCGCGCGAGACGTGTTGATGAAGGCCCGGCCGTCAGTCACGCGGTTTTCATCGTCGGGCTACATCAACGACCTGGCCGCCGGGCAGTTGTGTGTGGTGATGGGCTATTCGGGCGACATCAACATCGCGCGCCAACGCGCCATTGACGCCAAGTCGGGCCACGACATCCAGGCGCTGATTCCGCCCACCGGTGGCACGCTGTTCTTCGACACCATGGCCATCCCGAAGGACGCCAAGAACGTGAAGAACGCGCACCTGTTCATCAACTACATCCTGCGCCCCGAAGTGCACGCCAGCTTGTCCAACAAGGTCTTTTACGCCAACCCCAACGCGGCCTCAAAGAAGTTTGTCACCAAGAGCGTGGCCGACAACACCACCATCTTCCTGGGCGCGGCCGACATCAAGAAGCTCACCACGCCCGACGCGGTGCCACAAGACATGCGCCGGGTACAGACGCGCATCTTTACCAGCTTCAAGGCCAACGCCAAGTGATGGCGAGCGCAGGCGCCCTACGCTGATAATCCAGCCCCGTCGCACCCTCCATCTGGCCCGCCATGTTCAAACGCGTTGTACTTCCCCTTGTTGTGATCCTGGCGCTGGTGGCGCTGTACCTGTGGGCTGCGCTGAGCTGGAGCTATTCCACCGGCGAGCGTGCGGGCTGGGTGCAGAAGTTGTCCAAGAAGGGCTGGGTCTGCAAAACCTGGGAAGGCGAGCTGGCGCTGGTGTCGTTGCCCGGCACCACGCCTGAAAAGTTCATGTTCACCATCTACGGCGACGAGGTTGCCGAGAACGTGACCCGCGCCATGGGCAAGCGCGTGGCGCTGCACTATGAAGAGAAAGTCGGCCTCCCGGGTAGCTGTTTCGGCGAGACCCGGCACTACGTGACCAAGGTGACCGTCAGCGACGAAATCCCGCTGGCGGCTGGGGTGATCGTCAACCAGGCACCGGCGGCACCAGCACCGGCACCGGCGTCAGCACCCAAGTAGGCGCAACCGCACGCGCAAAGGGCCTGCAACCTTAAGGTCGCAGGCCCTTCTTCTTGGTGCGCCTTGCGGCACACCGGCACATGCCCGCGTCAGCCGGCCTTGTGCCAGATGATCTTTTTGCGCATGCCGACCCAGTGGTCGTAGTTCTTGGCGAACAGGTCTTCGATGCGATTGCGTTTGACCTTGAAGGTCGGCGTGATGAGGTCGTTTTCCACCGTCCAGGCCTCGGCCGTGACCACCAGGCAATCCAGCTGCTCGTGCGGGTCCAGGGTGGCGTTGATGCTCTTCAGGTGCGCGGTGAGTGAGGCTTCGAGCTCGGTCCTTCCGGCCGCATCTGCCGCCTTCTTGATGGACTCGATATTGAGCATGGCCAGCGCCAGCGGCTGGCCCAGGTTGGCACCCGTGACACAGCAGGCCTCAACGGCGTTGTGCATGACGATCTTGTCTTCGATTGGCGCCGGGGCCACGTACTTGCCCTTGCTGGTCTTGAAGAGATCCTTCACGCGGCCCGTGATCTTGGGGTTGCCGTCGGCGTCGAGCCCACCCTTGTCGCCGGTCTTGAGCCAACCGTCTTCGGTGAGGGCCTGCTTGGTGAGTTCGGGCTCCTTGTAGTAGCCCAGCATGGTGCATGCTGACTTGACCTGGATCTCGCTGCTGACCGGGTCCAGGCGGCTTTGCACGCCGTCATACGGCAAGCCCACCGTGCCGGGGCGTTGTTTGCCCGGCAGCGTGGCGTGGCTGACACCGCAGTTCTCGGTCATGCCATAGACCTCGACCAGATCAAGCCCGAGCTTGTTGTACCAGCGCAGCAAATCCGGTGGCATGGGCGCGGCGCCGCCGGCGGCAAAGATGCATTCCTGCAGGCCCAGCGCGGTAAGGATTTTCTTGCGCACGATGCCGCGCAGGATGGGTATCTTGAGCAGGCGGTCGAGCTTGGCCGGCGGCATCTTGGCGCCAATGCCCTGCTGGAACTTGACCCAAAGCCGCTGCACGCTGAAGAACACCGTGGGCCGTGCGCGCTGCAAGTCGGCGGTAAAGGTTTCCAGGCTTTCGGCAAAATACACGTGCATGCCGGTGGCCAGAAGGCCATGCTCCACCAGCACACGCTCGGCCACGTGGCTCAGCGGCAGGTAGCTCAGCATGCGTGCGTTGAAGTTGATGGCCGGCACGCGCTTCAGACCCGACTGCACGCCCCAGGCAAAAGTGCCAAAGCTGTGCATCACGCCCTTGGGCGCGCCGGTGGTGCCCGAGGTGTACATGATGGTGCCCAGTTCGTCGGCATCGCGCACCGCGTTGCCTTTGAGCGGCTCGGTCTTGGCGGTGATGTCGTCCCAGGTGCGGTAGCTCTTGGCGGCGTCAGCGGGGGCCAGCGGCAGGCTGATGCACTGCAGGCCGGCCGGGATGCCGGGCTTCATGCCTTCCCAGCCGTCCAGCTTGCCAACAAACAGCACTTTGGATTCGCTGTGCTCCAGGATCTGGCGGATGGTGCCTGCGGCCAGCGTGGGGTACAGCGGCACCGACACAAAGCCGCCCAGCCAGATGGCAAAGTCGCTCATCAGCCAGTGCGCCGTGTTCTTGGACAGCAGCGCCACCTTGTCGCCAGGGTTCAGCCCCAGGCTCTGCAGGTGTGCGGCCATGCGGCGAGACTGGTCCATGACCTCGCGCCAGGTGTAGTCACGTACCTGACCACCACCCAGCGGCTGCGTGAAGACGACGCGGTCGGGCTGCGTCTTTTCCCAGTGGTACAGGCGCTGCAGTGCGAGCGCGTCGGCAGAAACGTTTGCGGCCATGATGAGGTGTGCCCTTGTCGGGCGAGGTCGGCTGGAACTTGAGAGACTACCCAAGCCGGGCGCACGCCGACAGGGGACTTTCCTCAGTCGCTGCCGGCACCGTCTCGGCCATTGGCCGCTGCCGCTTCAAGCTGCTCGTGCATCTGACGCAGGGCGCGCAGAACCAGGGTGGGGTCCAGATCAGCCTGCGGCGCCACGAGCTGGGACACGTCGTCCAATGTATCGGGCGCGCTATACAGCACGGCGGCCAGCACCGACAGCGCACAGATGGGCCGACGCGCTGGTGGCAGATCGGGCAATTGCAGCGTGGCTTGAGCCGCCACGTGGTGGCGCACGCTGGCCACGGCTGCGGCGCCCAGACCCCAGCTGTCACACAGCGCCGCGCCCAACGCGTCGTGGCTGACGCCAAAGCCAGCGTGCTCCAGCGCCGCCAGTTCGGTGTCGTTGGCCGCAGCGCGAAGCATGGCCCTGTAGTGGTCGGGTGCATGCCGAAAGAGAACCGCCTTGCCGCATTCCTCAAACAGGCCCGCCGAATGCGCCGCCCAGCCGTCCAGCGACAGCCGTGCGGCCAGCCGGCCCATCAGCAGGCCCCGCTGACCCGCCCGTTGCCAGAGCGGCTCAAGTTCTGGCGAAGGCGGAAACGCTGCGCGCAGCCCCATTTCAAAGGTAATGGCCGCCACCTCGCGCATGCCCAGATAACTGATGGCCTGGTGCACGCTTTGCACGCGGCCCTTCAAGCCATAAAGCGACGAGTTGACGGCTTTCATCACGGCCGCCGCCAGTGCCATGTCAGTCTCGATCAGCGCTGCAGCCGCCTGCAGGTTGATTTCGTCATCGGCCAGCAGCAGCGACAACTGCACCAGCGACTGCGGCTGGGCCGGAATGTCGATGTCGAGGGTGCGCAACTCGGGGTTGACGGACATGGCCAAGCGCCTGCGGGTAGGAGGAAGCGCCCATGGTAGGCCGCCAGCCTGGCCCGTGCGCGCCGAACAGGCGGGTCTTGCGGGCCTTGTCTTCAGCCCACCATACAAAAAAGGCGCCGGGGTTCGGCGCCTTTCAGGGGCCAGCGCTCCCGTGTCGGGGCCGGCCAATATTGGTGTCCAACTTCGTCTGCCGTTGCGTGGGCACGGCCTGTCTTCGTCTCCTCGGTCCTCCGCCAGCGGGCAGCGCTGGGGTTGAGCCCTGTACGCTGCCGCTGCGAGTCGAGGCGGAATGTAAACAGCGCCGGTGCCGACACCATCCGGACTTTCCCGCCGCGCACGCCGCACGCACCCACCAGTGTCAGTCGGTGTGTGCCTGCCTGACCCACTGTGCGGCACGCTCTGCAATCATCAACACC
>CAZUKT010000120.1:8828-10099 GCA_964620975.1 uncultured Rubrivivax sp.
CCGGAGAGTTGGTGTTGCCGCTGGTGATGGTGGGCATGATGCTGGCGTCGGCAATGCGCAGGCCAACCAGGCCTTGCACGCGCAGTTGTGGGTCCACCACGGCGCCAGCCTCGCCCGTGCGGCCCATGCGGCAGGTGCCCACGGGGTGGAAGATGGTGGTGCCTATGTCACCGGCCAGCCGTGCCAAGTCCTCGTCGCTTTGAAACTGCACGCCTGGCTTGACTTCCACGGGCGCGTAGCGGGCCAGCGCCGGCATGGCGGCAATGCGCCGTGTCAGGCGCAAGGAGTCTGCCGCAACCTGCCGGTCTTCAGGTGTGGACAGGTAGCGCGCCTGGATGCGCGGCGCATCTTCAGCGCGTGGCGACTTGATCTGCACAAAGCCCCGCGAGCTGGGGTTGAGGTTGCACACGCTGGCCGTGAAGGCATTGAAGCGGTGCAAGGGCTGGCCAAAGGCATCCAGCGACAAGGGCTGCACGTGGTATTCCACATTTGGCCACTCATGGCTGGGCGACGAGCGCGTAAATGCCCCCAGTTGCGATGGCGCCATGCTCATGGGGCCGCTGCGTCGAAGCAGGTATTCCAGGCCGATGGCGGCCTTGCCGAGCAACGAGTTGGCAATGGTGTTGAGTGTCTTCACGCCCTGCACTGCAAACACGGCCCGGATCTGCAGGTGGTCTTGCAAGTTCTCACCCACACCAGGCAGATCGTGCTGCACAGCCACGCCGTGTTGGTGCAGCAGCGCGCCGGGCCCGATGCCCGACAACTGCAGCAGCTGCGGCGTGCCCACGGCGCCCGCGCACAAGATCACCTCGCGGGTGGCATGCGCCCGAATGGGCTCGCCGCCGCCGGCTGGCAGCACCTCTATGCCCACGACCCGGCCTTCGGCCAGCAGCACCTTGCGGGTGAGCGCGCCGGTCCACACCTGCAGGTTGGGCCGCGCCACCACGGGCCGCAAAAAGGCCTTGCTCGTGTTCCAGCGCCAGCCCTTTTTCTGGTTCACCTCGAAGTAGCCCACGCCTTCGTTGTTGCCACGGTTGAAGTCGTCTGTGGCCGGGATGCCTGACTCGCGGGCGGCCGCCGCAAAAGCGTCCAGCACGTCCCAGCGCAGGCGCTGCTTGTCGATGCGCCACTCTTTGCCGGCGCCATGCCAGGCATCGGCACCGCGCCAGTGGTCTTCGTGCTGCTTGAAAAATGGCAGGCAGTGCTCCCAACGCCAGGTGTCGTCACCGGCAAGCGCGGCCCATTGGTCGTAGTCGCGCGATTGGCCCCGC
>CAZUKT010000121.1:0-10094 GCA_964620975.1 uncultured Rubrivivax sp.
CTGAACATGGCCAGCCACCTGGAGGTCGATGACGTGATCGATCCGGCCGAGACGCGCCAGTGGCTGCTGCGCCACCTGCGCACGTTCGATGGCCGCACGCTGCCGCCGCGCCGCGCCTTCATCGATCCGTTCTGAGTTGCGCTAACCTCGTCGCCTCCTTCCACCTGGCCGCAACCCGCTCCCACCATGTTCGACGCCGCAATCGCAGGCAGCCTGCCCAAGCCCGCCTGGCTCGCCGAGACCCGCAAGCTCTGGCCGCAGTGGCAGGCCGAGGGCGCGGCCCTGGCCCAGGCCAAGCTCGACGCCACGCTGCTGTGGATCAAGACCCAGGAAGACGCGGGCCTGACCGTGATTGGCGACGGCGAACAAAGCCGCCAACACTTTGTGCACGGCTTTCTGGAGCAGGTGGAAGGCATCGACTTTGATCACAAGGTCGAAATGGGCATACGCAAGGACCGCTACAAGGCCATGGTGCCGCAGGTGGTGTCGGCGCTGAAGCTCAAGGGCCGCGTGCATGCAACCGAAGCGCGTTTCCTGCGCGCCCACACGCAACGAAAGATCAAGTTCACGCTGCCCGGGCCCATGACCATTGTCGACACCGTGGCCGACCGCTTTTACGGCGACCGCGTGAAGATGTCCTTTGCCTTTGCCGAGTTGCTGAACCAGGAGGCGCTGGCGTTGCAGGCCGACGGCGTGGACGTGGTGCAGTTTGACGAACCCGCCTTCAACGTCTACCTGGACGAAGCCGCCGACTGGGGCGTCTTGGCGCTGGAGCGTGCTGCACGGGGCCTGAGCTGCACCACCGCCGTGCACATCTGCTACGGCTACGGCATACAGGCCAACCTGGACTGGAAGAAGACGCTGGGCGGTGAATGGCGGCAGTACGAAAAGATCTTCCCGGCGCTTGCCGCCAGCAGCATCAAACAGGTCAGCCTGGAGTGCCTGCACTCGCATGTGCCGCCCGACCTGATGGCCTTGCTGCAGGGCAAGGATGTGATGGTGGGTGTCATCGACGTGGCCAGCGACACCATAGAAACTCCCGAAGAAGTGGCTGACACCATCGCCACCGCGCTGCGTTTTGTGCCGGCGCACCGGCTGATCGCCTGCACCAACTGCGGCTTGGCCCCCATGAGCCGCGAGGTGGCCGAAGCCAAGCTCCAGGCCCTGGCCCAAGGCGCGGCGCTGGCGCGCAGCCGGCAAGGGCTGCCCAGCCAAGCATGAAGCTGTCTGCCCTGTGGCAACCGGGCTCGCCAGTGTTCTGGCAGATGGTGGCGTTCAATGTCCTTTCGAGCCTGTGCGCCTGGGCGCTGCGCACTTTGCCGCTGAACACCGCCGGGCTGCTGCTCTTGGGCACGGTGGGGCTGCTGAACTGCGCCTTTGGCATGCTGGCCATGTGGCGGCTGCTGCACAGTGGCAGCGCGCCCCCAGGTCAATCGGCGTCGGGCCCTTCGGCCAGCAAGGCCACCACGTCAGAGTGAAATTCACGCCGGTACAGGATCCACACCACGCCCACCGTGCCGGCCATGAAGGCCCAGGCCGAGAAGAACCAGGCCACGGCGGCAAAGGCCAGGTAGTAGGCACGCAAGCCGTCGTTGAAGGCTTCGGCCGCCAGGCCCATCATGCGGCCGGCCCGGCTGGCGAACAGCGTGCGCTGGGCCTCGCCGGCCCAGGCACCGCGGTCGGGCGCGGCGGCCACCAGCAGGGCACCAAAGCTGTACTGCCGCATGCTCCAGGTGAAGCGGAAGAAGGCGTACACAAAGATCGCCGTCAGCAGCACCACCTTCATGTCAAACACGATCAGCGAGGTGCGTGCGGCGAAGGGAATCTCGCGCACCAGTTCACTGGCGTGTTCAGTGGCCGACAGCACGGCCAGCAGGCCGCCGATGATGAGGATGGTGGTGCTGGCAAAAAAGCTGGGGCTGGTGGACAGGTTCTGCACCACCACGCCGTCGAAAACGCGGTTCTCGCGCGACGTGGTTTGCATCATCCAGCGTGTGCGTTCGCGGTTGGTCAGCGCCAGCAGCGAAGGCCGCACCTCGGCGCGCCGCTTGGCCCAGATGGCATAGCCCACCCAGCCTGAAAAAAACAGTGCCACCGCAGCCCAGTCCGGCCACGGCAGCACGGCAAGCGCGGCACCCAATGTGTTCATCGGCGCGACTGTAGCGCGCCCCTTTGCACTTACTTGGCCAGCAGCAGCGTGGCTTCGGCCACACGCTGGCCAAAGGCCTTGGCGGTGGCGATGTCGCCGGGCACCATTTCTTCGGCCGAGGCGTTGGACGGCGTGGCCGTCATCAGGCCCGAAAAGGAGCCCACATAGTTGAGGTCGTTGCGCGTGGATTCCTTGGCGTTGCTGGGCATCATGCCCGTGCCCACCCACAACATGCTGTGCTGCTGGCTCAGCGTGAACAGGTAGTGCAGCGTGGACAGCTTGTCGCCGTTCATGGTGGCCGAGTTGGTAAAGCCGGCCGCGAGCTTGTTTTTCCACTGCTGGGTGAACCAGGGCTTGCTGGACGCGTCTGCAAACTTCTTGAACTGCCAGCTCACAGTGCCCATGTAGGTGGGCGAGCCAAAGACGACTGTGTCTGCGGCGGCCAGTTGCTCCCAGCCGCCTTGGGGCAGGTTGCCTTCGGCGTCAATGGCCAGCAGCGTGCCGCCGGCGCCTTCGGCCACGGCTTGTGCCACTTTGGCGGTGTGGCCGTAGCCGCTGTGGAAAACGATCACGATCTTGCTCATGTCAGGGTCCTTCGGGGTTTGAGTGCGGGGTTCAGGGGGCGAGATCAAAGACCAGCACTTCGGCGTCTTCACCGCCTTGCAGCACCAGCCGGGTCTCTTGGTCCAGCCGCAGCGCGTCGCCGCCCTCTAGCTGGGTGTCGTTCACAAGCAGGCGGCCACGCACCAGGTGCACATAGGCAATGCGCTGCGGGTCAAGTGCGGTTTGAATGTGTTCGTCGCCGTCCAGCAGCGCCGCGCTCAGCGTGGCGTCGGCGTGGATGGTGACTGAGCCGTCGCGGCCGTCGGGGCTGGCCAGCAGGCGCAGCGTGCCGCGCTTGCTGGCGGCGTCAAAGTGCCGTTGCTCGTAGCTGGGCGCGATGCCATGGCGCTGCGGCAGGATCCAGATCTGCAGAAAGTGGGTGCAGCGGTCGCTGGCGTGGTTGAACTCGCTGTGCATCACGCCCGTGCCGGCGCTCATGCGCTGCACGTCACCGGGCCGGACGACACCGGCGTTGGCACCACCCGCCGCGCCATTGCCCATGCTGTCCTTGTGCGCCAGGGCGCCGTCGAGCACATAGCTGACGATTTCCATCTCGCGGTGGCCGTGGGTGCCAAAACCGGTGCCGGGCGCGATGCGGTCTTCGTTGATGACCCGCAGGTTGCCCACGCCCATGTGGGCCGCGTCGTGGTAATCGGCAAAAGAAAAACTGTGCTGGCTCTTGAGCCAGCCGTGGTCGGCATGGCCGCGGTCGGCAGACTTTCGCAGGGTGATCATGGCAGGGCCTTTCGGGGTGTGGGCACTGTAGGCGGCCACGCTGTGGCGCGGGGGCGGCCGGCGTTGACGAGCGCGTTCAAATAAGATGAACCCATGTCCGAACGCCCCACCGACCGAGCCGCCGAGCCCCCATCGCCAAGATCGGCCGAGCGCCGACCCGACCGCCGCCAGGCGCTGACGCCCGACGCGCTGGCCATGATGGACGCCATTGCCCGCACCGGCAGCTTTGCCGCCGCCGCGCGCGAACTCGGCAAGGTGCCGTCAGCCCTGACTTACAGCGTGCGCCAGCTTGAAGAAGCCCTGGACGCGCTGCTGTTTGACCGCAGTTCTCGCCAGGCCCAGCTCACCGCTGCGGGCAGCGAGCTGCTGCACGAAGGCCGCCGCCTGCTGCAGGAAATGGACGCCGTGGCCAACCGTGTGCGCCGCGTGGCCAGCGGTTGGGAAACCCAGTTGTCGATCGGTGTGGAAGACCTGCTGTCCACGCCGACGGTCTTTGAACTGGTGCAGGCCTTCTGCGAGGTGCGCGACGGCAAGGACGAACGTGTGCACGAAGGCCCAGCCACGCGGCTGCGGCTGCGCACCGGCGTGCTGGCCGGTACCTGGGAAGCCCTGGTCACACGCGAGGTGGATCTGGCCATCGGCGTGAGCGGGGACTACGCCAACCCGGGCGGCATTGAAGTGCGGCCGCTGGGCGAGATGAGTTTTGTCTACTGCGTGGCGCCGCACCACGCGCTGGCCGACGTGCCCGGGCCGCTGGAAGACTCGCAACTGGTGCACCACCGCGCCGTGGCCGTGGCCGACTCGGCGCAGCGCATGACACCGATCACCGTGAACTTGCTGCCGGGGCAGGACGTGCTGACGGTGTCCACCATGCGCGACAAGATGGAGGCACTGCTGCGCGGCCTGGGCTGCGGTTTTGTGCCCGAGCCGCTGGCACGAGCGCAGGTGCAAGCGGGGCGCCTGGTGCTCAAGGCCACCGCGCGCAGCGCACCGGTGGCGCGGCTGCATTACGCATGGCGCGCCGAACGGGGTGCGCTGGGCCTGGGGCGTGCCTTGCAGTGGTGGTTGTCGCAGCTGGAGAGCCCCACCACGCAACTCGCGCTGCTGCAGCGCCACGGCGGGCTGCTGCCCTGAGCTGCCGGCTTGCCCTTGGCCGCCAGTAAAACCGGCGCTGCCCATGCCTGCCCCAATCCCGCAAGGTGGCTACCGGGGCCGGTTTGCACCGTCGCCCACGGGCCCGCTGCATGCGGGGTCACTGGTGGCGGCGTTGGCCAGTTGGCTGGATGCCCGTGCCCACGGCGGCGCATGGCTGGTGCGCATTGAAGACGTGGACACCCCCCGTTGCGTGGCGGGGGGTGCTGAACGGCTGCTGTCGCAGCTGGCCGCCTTGGGCCTGCTGCCTGACGAAACACCCTGGGTGCAAAGCCGGCGCGGCGTGGCCTACACGGCGGCCTTGGAATCGTTGTTGGACGCCGGCATGGCCTACCCCTGCGGCTGCACGCGCAAAGACATCGACGAGGCGCTGGCAGCGTTGGGCCAGAGCCACCAGCGTTTTGGCGAACGGGTCTACCCCGGCACCTGCCGGGCCGGTTTGCAGGGCAAGCCGGCGCGCGCCGTGCGCTTGCGCGCCGAAGGCACGGTGCATTGGCATGACCGCCGCCTGGGCCCGCAGCAGCAGGACGTGGGCGCGGCTGTGGGTGACTTTGTGCTGCGGCGTGCCGACGGCCTGTGGGCCTACCAGTTGGCCGTGGTGGTGGACGATGCGGCGCAGGGCATCAGCCATGTGGTGCGCGGCCAAGACCTGGCCGACAACACGGCGCGGCAGATCCTGCTGCAGCACGCCCTGGCCGTGCCCACGCCGACCTATCTGCACACCCCCCTGGTGCTGGCCCCAGACGGCCACAAGCTGAGCAAACAGAACGGCGCGCAAGAACTGCCTCTGGCGCAACCGGTGAGCACGCTGCGGGCCGCTGCGCAGGCGCTGGGGCTGCCCGACATCATGGCCGCCACGGCGGCCGACTGGCTGGCGCAGGCCGTGCCCGCCTGGGGTGAGCGCTGCGGTGCCTCGTCGCCCCGCAGCGACGTGGCCGCTGCCAAGGCCCGGTGACGCCGGCGCCGGGCTGGCATCATTGCGGGCTACCCCAAACCCGAAAGGCCCTCGAGATGACGACCCCGCTGACCCTGCCCTCAGGCCTGCAATACGAAGACACCACCGTGGGTGACGGCGCCGAAGCCGTGGCCGGCAAGCGCGTGCGGGTGCACTACACCGGCTGGCTCTACGACCCCACGGCCAGCAACAGCCGGGGCAAGAAGTTCGACAGCAGCAAGGACCGCGGCCAGCCCTTTGCATTTGGCCTGGGTGGCGGCGAAGTCATTCGCGGCTGGGACGAAGGCGTGCAAGGCATGAAGGTGGGCGGCACCCGCGTGCTGACCATTCCGGCCGATCTGGGCTACGGTGCGCGCGGCGCCGGTGGTGTGATTCCACCCAACGCGACGCTGGTGTTCGAGGTGGATTTGCTGGGCGTCTGACGGCGGCGCGTATTTCGGCGCCGAACTCGGCGCTTACCTTGGCGTGTGCGCCGACGCCCCAGCGCCTCAGCCGGGTGCCGACGGGCGGCTCTTCCAGGCCGCCAGAACCTCGCGTCGTGACGGCGTGCCTTGCAAGAACAGATCGCGCTCGGCGGCGTCTTCAAAGGCTGCCGCCTGCGCCATGAACCCCTGGTAGGCCGCAGCCAATGTGGTGGCGGCACGGGGGTCTTGCAGCCGCGTCAACAAACGTGTGCAAGCCAAGGCCGCTTCGGCCTCTTCGGCTTGCCAGCCACCCCGCGCCGCCACGGTGGCCAGCAAGGTTTGCAGCGCCGCAAGGGCCTCGGCATGGGCGCCGATTTCGTGCAAGGCGAAGGCGATCATGGCCTCGCAGGCCAGGGCTTCCGCCGACTCCCCGTTTGCGGCCAGGCCCGCCTGCGCCCAGCGCCCGTGTTCAAGGGCCTGTGGCCATTGGCCCAGCAGTGAACAAGCCTCCATGGCCGCGCCGTGCCCGAAGGGCTGCACGTAACGGTCGCCTATCCTTTCGGCCATGCGGATGCCTTCAATGGCGTGGTCCAGCGCCGCCTGCGCATGCCCCGTTTCGTTCAGGATGACCGCCAGGTTGCAGCGGCCCTGGGCGCCGATCTGCTGCTGACCTATGGCAGCGCACAGTGGCAGCAGTTGCAGCAGCTGGGCATGGGCGGCGGCCACGTGGCCCCGCCGATGGGCCGCCAGGGCCAGGTTGAGCATGGCGATGGCCGCCCCGTACTGACTGCCAATGCTTTGGTACGCGGCCAGCGCTTGCTCGCCACTGGCCACCGCCTGCGCCAGCCGGTTTTCGGCCAGATGGCCGACGCAGATGTTGTTGAGCACGCAGGCTTCGGTATAGACGTCGCCGCTGCTGCGCGCGATGGCCAGCGCGGCCTGTGCGTGGACCCGTGCCTCGCCGTGCCGCCCCTGCCGCCCCAACGCCACGATCAGCGTGTTGTGCATCTTTGCAGCTTCCAGCGGGGCCAGCGTTTCGGCGGCGGCCAGGCGCTGCGTGCCCAGCAGGAGGGCACGCTCGTTGTCGCCGTTCAGGCACAGCCGGTGCACACGTTGCTGGGCGGCAACCAGCCTCAGCACATCGTCGTCCTGGGCGTCGGCCAGGGACTCGAGCGCGGCGATGGCTGTCTCGTGTTCGTTCACGTCGCCCCGGCGCGACCACACGTGCGCCCGCACGCGCAGCAGTGCAAACCTTTGCTCGGGTGCCAGGTTGATGCCCTGCGCCAGCGCACGGTCGGCGTGGGCCAATGCCGCGCTGTCGGCATGGCGTGCCAGGGCCTCGTTCGCGGCCAGCGCCCAGTGCAGGGAGGCACGGTCGGGCACGCCGGCGCGCTCAAAGTGTTCGGCAATCAGGCTCGCAAACTCGGCCCCACGCCCCGCACTGCGTGCTTCAAGCCACAGCGCAGCGCGATGGTGCTGTTCGCGTTTTTCGCGCTTGAGCACGGTGCCGTAGGTCACCTCGTGCAGCAGGTGGTGGCGGAAGGCAAATTCCTGCGTGTCGCCAAAGGCGCTGCCTTCACGTGGCAGCGCCAGGGCGCGCTGGCACAGCGCCTGCAGCGCACTCGGCGCGCGTGCGTCCAGTGCGGCCAGGGCGTCGTCCCAGAACACCGCACCCACCACGCTGGCCTGTTGCAGTGCGCGGCGTTGTGGCGCCAGCAAGGCGTCCAGCCGGGCTTGCAGCACACCCACCAGGGTGGTCGGCACCTGCAGTTGCTGCAGGTCCACGGCGGCCAGTTGCCACGGCATGGTGGACGTAACCAGCAGGCCCCGGTCCACCAGCATCTGCAGCAGCGCTTCCATGTAAAAGGGGTTGCCGTCGGTGCGCTCGACGAGCAGGCGGTGCAGCAACGGTGCGGCCGGGTGCGGCGCCAGTGGTTGCAACAGCGACTGGGCCAGCGCCTGCCGGTCATCGTCGTCCAGTGGCTGCAGTTCCAGCCGCTGGTGTTCGGGCCATGACGCGGCCCAGCCGGGCCGCCGTTCCAGCAACTCGGGCCGAGCGGCGCAAAGCAGCAGCAAGGGCAGGTCGCGGCCTGCGCTGGCCAGTTGCTCCACCGCATCGAGCGAGCCGTCGTCGGCCCAATGCAGGTCGTCCAGCATCAACACCAGCCCGGTGGTCGGTGCCAAGGTGGCGCACAGCATGCGCAGGTATTCGACCCAGGCGTGAAAGGCGCGGGCACGCAGTTGCTTGCCGTCTTCCAGGATGCCGGCAATGAAGGGGCTGGCCCGGTAGTCCAGGCCGATCAACTGGCCCAGCAGCGCAGTTTGTTCTTCGGCGCGGTCGCCAAAGAGTGCGGCCAGGCCTTCGGCGAGCTTGGCTTGCGCCAGCAACAACGGGTCACTGTCGTGCACGTCGCAGCGGCGAAAAAGAAGATCGCGGATGACCCCGTAAGGCAGGTTCAGCCCCTGCGGGTGGGCGCTGGCGTGCAACAGCGTGGCACCCGCGTGCGGCTGCGCCAGAGACGATGCGAACTCGGCCACCAGCCGGGTCTTGCCCAGGCCGGCTTCAGCGATCAGCGTGACCCCTTGCTGCGCGCGCCGCGACAGCACGGCCCGCATGGCAGCGTGCATTTGCGCCAGCTCGGCGTCGCGTCCGAAGAGTGCCGCCGTGACGCCTTCCAGGCCACGCCGCACGGCCTGCGCGCTGCGCGGCTTTTCACGCCCGACCAGGTAGGTGAGCATGGGCATGGCGATGCCCTTGACTTGCAGCGACTGCGCCTCCTGCACGTCAAATCGGCCCTGCACCAGGCGGTAGGTGTCCACGCTGATCAAAAGGCCGCCCGGCGGGGCGCTTTGCTCCATGCGGGCAGCGATGTTGACCGCACTGCCACGTATCGCGCCCGTGGCCTCCACGCCACCGCCCAGCAGCACGCCGCCCGTGTGCACGCCCACGCGCACGCCAAAACCGCTGTGGTCAAACGTGGCCTGCACTTCGCGGCCCACTCGCGCTGCTTCGGCCAGCAGCGCCAGGCCGCAGCGCACGGCACGCTCGGCATCGTCTTCTCGCACTTCGTCGGTGCCAAACCCGGCCAACATGCTGTCGCCCGCATACTGCATTGCGCGCCCGCCGTGGGCTTGCACGATGGCAGTGAAGCGCACCAGCGCACCGTCCATGACGGCGTGCACCTCTTCCGGGTCCAGCCGCTCGCCCATCGCCGTGGACCCCACCACGTCCAGGAACAGGATGCTCACCAAGCGCAGCGTCTGCGCCGGCGCGGCTTCATCGGCCTGCGCAGCAGCTTGAAGCGCTTGCAGTTGCACCAGCAGGCCCGCCACGGCCGCGTCGACCACGGCGTCACCCAGCAAGGCGCGTTGCGATTCCAGCGTCGCCATGGCCGCCTGCAGTGTGGTCATGTCGCCTTGTGGGCGGCCGGGCAGGCTCATCACGCGCTCCTTGGTTTGGCGTGCACATTGTGGTGGCCAACGGGCATGCGTATGTATCCCGCAGGTGCCCACCTGCCGCCGGTCTGATCGATGTCTGGCGCAAAGAAAAACGGCACCGAAGTGCCGTTTCTTGAGGCCCCTGCGGGCGCTTTTGTTTTTAGCGTGCCGGACGCGGGCCGGCCTTCTTGGCAAAGGTCTTGCCAGCCGGCTTGAAGGGCTTGTTGCCAAACGGGCGCGGGCCGAAGGTTTTGCCGGCGGGGCCGCCGACATTGCCGGGGCGCAGCATGGGCTTGGGTTCGATGCGCTTGGGTTCCAGGCCGGTGATGGTGGCCACAGGCATGCGCTGCGTGGTGAACCGCTGGATGCGCTGGATCATGCCGAAGTCGCGGCGCTCGGCCAGCGTCACGGCCAGGCCGGTGCGGCCGGCGCGGCCCGTGCGGCCGATGCGGTGCACGTAGTCTTCTTCCTTCATCGGCAGGCCGAAGTTGATGACGTGGCTGATGGTGGGCACGTCGATGCCGCGTGCGGCGACGTCGGTGGCCACCAGCACCCACAGCCGCTTGCTGCGCAGGTTCTGCAGCACGCGGTTGCGGCGGCCTTGCGGCATGCCACCGGGCAGAGCTTCCACGGCATGGCCCATTTCGGCCAGGCGGTC
>CAZUKT010000122.1:0-2089 GCA_964620975.1 uncultured Rubrivivax sp.
CGGCACCGGCAACATGAAGCTGGCCCTGAACGGCGCGCTCACCATAGGCACCGACGACGGCGCCAACATAGAAATCCGCCAGCAAGTGGGTGACGACAACATCTTCATCTTCGGACTGTCCACTGCCGAGGTGCACGCCAGCCGCGCGCAGGGTTACCAGCCGCTGCGCATCTACGAACAAAACACACGCATCAAGGCCGTGCTCGACGCCGTGGCCGGTGGCCTGTTCAGCGACGACGAGCCGGGGCGCTACCGGGCGCTGGTGGACTCGCTGCTGTGGGGCGGTGACGCCTACATGCTGCTGGCCGACTTTGACAGCTACCTGGCGGCGCAAGCGCGTGTGGACGCGCTCTACCGTGAGCCGCACGCCTGGGCGGCCAAGGCGATCGCCAACGTGGCAGGCATGGGGTTCTTCTCGTCTGACCGCACGATCGGTGAATATGCACGCGGTGTCTGGGGCTTGGCACCCAAGTGCTGACGAGGTTTGAGCCGGGGCAGGAATCCTCTCGCCAACTGAGTGCATAGTTGCGCATGCTCCAAGCTGAACAGATAGAAGCCCTGCGGCTGGGCCGCTGTGGTGACCCCTTTGCCGTGCTCGGCCCGCATCAGGGCGAAGACGGCACCATCTGCATAAGCGCCTTCCTGCCCGGCGCCGTGGCCACGCAGGCCGTGGCCGGCGCGCGGGGTTGGCCCTTGACGGCACTGCACGCTGACGGCGTTTTTGAGGGGCCGGTGGGTGCTGTGGGTGCCTACCAGTTGCGTGTGCGCTGGCTGGACGGCAGTGAGTCCCTCATTGAAGACCCCTACCGTTTTGGCACCGTGCTGGGCGATATGGACGTGTGGCTGCTGGGCGAAGGCTCGCACCTCAGGCCCTACGAAATTTTGGGCGCCACGCCACGCCAGATGGAAGGCGTGGCAGGCACAAGCTTTGCGGTCTGGGCGCCCAATGCCAGCCGCGTCAGCGTGGTGGGCGATTTCAACTTCTGGGACGGCCGCCGCCACCCCATGCGCCTGCGCCGTGAGTGCGGTGTCTGGGAGATTTTCCTGCCCGGCGTGCTGGCCGGCGCCCGCTACAAGTTTGAGCTTCTCGACGCACACGGCGCACTGTTGCCGCAAAAGGCCGACCCGTATGCCCGCCAGGCCGAGTTGCGCCCTGCCACCGCCAGTGTGGTGGCCGTGATGCCGCCGGTGGCCCCGCCCTCGGCCGAGCGCCAGGCCGCCAACGCGCTGGACGCGCCCATGAGCATCTACGAGGTGCACCTGGGCAGTTGGCGCCGAAAGCCTGAAGACGGCAACCGCTGGCTGCACTGGGACGAACTCGCCGACGAACTGGTGCCCTATGCGCAGGACATGGGCTTTACGCACCTGGAACTGCTGCCAGTGAGCGAGCACCCGTTTGACGGCTCTTGGGGCTACCAGACGCTGGGCCAGTTTGCTCCGACATCGCGTTTTGGTGACGCGGCGGGTTTCCGCCGCTTTGTTGACCGCGCGCATGCGGCCGGTGTGGGGGTGCTGCTGGACTGGGTGCCCGCCCACTTTCCAACAGACGCACATGGCCTGGCGCAGTTTGACGGCACGCACCTGTACGAATACGCCGACCGGCGGGAGGGTTTCCACAACGACTGGAACACCCTCATCTACAACTTCGGCCGTACCGAGGTGCGCAACTTTCTGGTCGGCAGCGCGCTGTACTGGCTGGAGCGTTTCAATGTCGACGGCTTGCGTGTGGACGCTGTGGCCAGCATGCTGTACCGCGACTACAGCCGCAAGGCCGGCGAATGGATCCCCAACGTGCACGGCGGGCGCGAAAACCTCGAAGCCATCAGCTTTCTCAAACGCACCAATGAAGTCATTGGTGGCGAACGCCCGCAGGCGGTGACGCTGGCCGAAGAGTCCACCGCCTTCCCCGCCGTGAGCCGGCCCACCTACGCCGGCGGTCTGGGCTTTCACTTCAAGTGGAACATGGGCTGGATGCACGACACGCTGCAGTACATGGCGCGCGACCCCATCCACCGCAGCCACCACCAGGGCGAGATGAGCTTCGGCCTCGTCTATGCGTTCACCGAGAACTTCGTGCTGCCGCTGAGCC
>CAZUKT010000122.1:2099-3328 GCA_964620975.1 uncultured Rubrivivax sp.
AGGGCAGCCTCCTGGCCAAGATGCCGGGTGACCGTTGGCAACAACTGGCCAACCTGCGTGCCTACTTTGGTTTCATGTGGGGCCATCCGGGCAAGAAACTGCTTTTCATGGGCTGCGAATTTGCCCAAGAGCGTGAATGGAACCATGACGCCAGCCTTGACTGGCACCTCTTGCAAAACACCGGCCATGCCGGCATGCAGCGTCTGGTGCGTGACCTGAACCAGCTCTACAAGACGAGTCCGGCGCTTTACAGCCAGGACTTCAGCGGTGAAGGCTTTGAGTGGATTGACCACAACGATGCGCGCCGCAGCGTGCTGAGCTTTGTGCGCAAGGGCCGCCACGGCGAACGCATGCTGGTGGTGTGCAACTTTGCACCTGTCGTGCACGAGGGCTTCCGCCTGGGCGTGCCCGAGGCGGGATGTTGGCAAGAGCGGCTGAACACCGACTCGTCGTACTACGGCGGCAGCAACGTGGGCACGCCGCTGGGCGCTGCGCACAGCCAGGCCGTGGGCAGCCACGGCCGCGCGCAGTCGGTGGTGCTCAACCTGCCGCCCCTGGCCACCGTGTTCCTGCAATGGACAGGCTGACGCAGGCCCCAGCACCGGCCCGCGCGCTGCCAGTGCTTCAAGCCGGCCGGCCCTGGCCCATGGGCGCCATGGCAGACGCCGAGGGCATCAACTTTGCCGTTTTCTCGGCGCACGCGTCCAAGGTGGAGTTGTGCCTGTTTGACGACCATGGCCAGGTCGAGCTGGCCCGCCTGCCCTTGCCCGCGCAAAGCGGTGACATCTGGCACGGCCGGCTGCCGGGCGCAAAGCCGGGCTTGGTCTACGGCCTGCGTGTGCACGGCCCGTGGCGGCCCGAGCGCGGCCACCGCTTCAATCCGCACAAGCTGCTGCTGGACCCTTGGGCGCGCGAGATCGTGGCGCCGCCTGGCGGCTTTGATTGGCACGGCCCCCACCTGGGTGCTGACCCTGTGCACCCGCAGGCCATGGATACGCGGGACAACGGCTCGCGAGCCTTCAAGGGCCGCGTGGTGCAAGACCACTTTGACTGGCAGTCCGACCGCCCGCCAGGCACGCCGCTGGCAGACAGCGTTTTTTACGAAGTGCACGTGCGCGGCTTCAGCAAGTTGCATCCTGGCGTGCCCGAGGCACAACGCGGCAGTTACGCGGGGCTGGCTTCTGACGCGGCCATTGCGCACTTCAAGCGGCTGGGCATTACGGCAGTGA
>CAZUKT010000122.1:3338-4043 GCA_964620975.1 uncultured Rubrivivax sp.
TGGGCTTCTTTTGCCCCGACCCGCGATATGCCAGCACTGCCCAGGTGCGCGACGAGTTCCGCACCATGGTCAAGCGGCTGCACGCGGCCGGCATCGAGGTCTTGCTCGACGTGGTCTACAACCACACGCCCGAAGGCGACGAGCGTGGCCCCACGCTCAGCTGGCGCGGGCTCGACAACCTGAGCTGGTACCGCCTGCCGATGGGCCACAAGGACAAGTACGACAACTGGAGCGGCTGCGGCAACACGCTGGACGTGCGCCACCCACGGGTGCTGCAGATGGTGATGGACAGCCTGCGCTACTGGGTGCAAGAAATGCACGTGGACGGCTTCCGCTTTGACCTGGCGCCGGTACTGGGCCGGGGCGACATGGGCTTTGACCGCGACGGCCCGTTCTTCAAGGCCGTGCTGCAAGACCCGGTATTGCAGGGCGTGAAGCTCATCGCAGAACCCTGGGACGTGGGCCCCGGCGGCTACCAGGTGGGCGAATTCCCGCGCGGCTGGCTTGAATGGAATGACCGCTTCCGCGACACCACACGCGCTTTTTGGCTGGGCGGTGACTGCACCCGGGGGGAACTGGCGCTGCGGTTGGCTGGCAGCTCTGACATATTCCAGCCGCGCAAGCGGTCGCCGCTGGAGTCGGTGAACTATGTGGTCTCCCACGACGGTTTCACGCTGGCCGACCTGGTGAGCTACGACATGCGCC
>CAZUKT010000122.1:4053-10087 GCA_964620975.1 uncultured Rubrivivax sp.
CGAGGACAACCGCGACGGCCACGGCCACAACCTCAGCTGGAATTGCGGGTGGGAGGGCCCCACCGCCGATCCCGTGGTGCAGCAACGGCGCGAGCGCCTGCAGCGTGCCCTGCTGGCCACGTTGCTGCTGGCACAGGGCACCCCCATGCTGGCTGCGGGTGACGAACTCGGCCACAGCCAGGGAGGCAACAACAACCCGTATTGCCAGGACAACCGCACCACGTGGATTGACTGGGCGCGTGCCGACGACGCGCTGATCGACTACACGGCCCACCTGCTGGCGTTGCGCCGCTGCCTCATGCCATTGGCCGACCGCTGGTACACCGGCCTGCCCGACGCCAGTGGCCGCCATGACCTGGCCTGGTTGCGCCGTACCGGTGAGCCCATGACGCCCGAGCACTGGAACAACCGCATATCGCGTGTGTTGGGCGCCTGGATCGGCGTGCCGGGGCGTGGCCGCGCACCCCTGCTGTTGCTCGTCAACGCACGCAGCACTGACGCCACATTCGAGTTGCCGCCCGGCGATTGGGTGGCCGTGCTCGACAGTACGCAGCCCAACGGTCGCAGCGCCTGGCACCGGTACCCAGGCGGCGCTGCAGCGCCGGCCACCGACGTGATGCTGAGCGCACGCAGCGTGATGTTGCTGCGCGACGCGTCTTCCCGCTGATGCAGTCCCGATCAGACCTGACTTTCACCTGATTTCTGCAAGGACCATTGCCATGCGATTCCCGCGCGCCAGCGGGGTGCTGCTGCACCCTACCTCCTTGCCCGGCCAGCACGGCAGCGGCGACCTGGGCCGCGAGGCCTACAACTTTGTCGACTGGCTGGTTGCAGGTGGCCAGCGGCTGTGGCAGATCTTGCCGCTGGCCGGCATTGGCCCTGGCAATTCGCCGTACATGAGCAATTCGGCCTTTGCCGGCAACGTGCTGCTGATTGACCTGCACGAACTGCATGCCCAAGGCTGGCTCAGCGCCGACGCACTGGTGCCAGTGGCCGGGCTCACTGCCGACAAGATTGACTTCTCGGTGATGTACCCGTTCCGCATGGAGCGCCTGGCCCTTGCCGCAGCGCAATTTGCCGCCGCAGGCACAGACGCGCAGCGTGACGACTACGCGCGCTTTCTGGCCGACCACAAGAACTGGATCGAGGACTACGCGCTCTTCATGGCGCTGTGTGAAGACCTGGGCTGGCGCGATTGGTGCGAATGGGCGCCCGGCCTGGCCAAGCGCGATCCACGTGCGCTTGCCGATGCCACGGCCCGACACGCCGAGCGCATTGCGTTCTGGAAGTTCTGCCAGTGGCGCTTTTACCGGCAGTGGGCGGCGCTCAAGGCCTACGCCAACGGCAAGCGCGTCGAAATCATCGGCGACACGCCCATCTTCATTGCCTACCTCAGCGCCGAGGTGTGGGCCAACCAGCACTTGTTTGAACTGGACGCCAAGGGCCGGCCCACGGTGGTGGCCTGCGTGCCGCCCGACTTTTTCAGCGCCACCGGGCAGCGCTGGGGCAACCCGCTGTACCGCTGGGCTGCGCATACCAAGGACGGTTATGCATGGTGGGTGGAGCGCATTCGCCGCACCTTTGAACTGGTGGACATCGTGCGCATCGACCACTTTCGTGGTTTTGCGGGCTATTGGGAGATACCGGCCAGCGAGCCCACGGCGCAAAAAGGCCGCTGGGTGCCGGGGCCGGGTGAGCCACTTTTCAAGGCCATCACCAAGGCACTGGGGCCCATGCCCATCATTGCCGAAGACCTGGGCGTGATCACGCCCGACGTAGACGCCTTGCGCAAGAAGTTCGGTTTTCCCGGCATGCGCATCCTGCAGTTTGCGTTTGCAGGGGACGCTTCCGACCGCTTCCTGCCGCACAACCACGAGCCCGACACCGTGATCTACACCGGCACTCACGACAACGACACCACCGCCGGCTGGTGGGCCACCGCCACCGAACATGAACGCCACTTGGCACGCGGCTACCTGGCCACCGACGGCCACGACATGCCGTGGACGCTGATACGTGCCGCCATGTCCAGCGTGGCCGACACGGCCGTGCACCCCATGCAAGACGTGCTGGCCCTGCCAACTGATTGCCGCATGAACTATCCCGGGCAGGAGTCAGGCTGGTGGGGCTGGCGCTTTGCCTGGAGCCAGGTGCAACCCTGGCACAGCGGCCGGCTTGCTGAGTTGAGCCGCCTTTACGGCCGTATTGCCGTTTGACGGGCCAGGCCGCACGGCCGGCCAAGGGCCCAGGCCGCATCGCCGTCTGGTGATCCGGGCCGCATGGCCGGCCTGGGCGCCAGCCCGGCAGCCATTTCCGCACGCACCGCTGCCCCCAGCGTCCAGGGCGCCGGGATGGCGCCCCTATTCAGCCCCTTTTCGACCCTTTGCCAGCTGGCCGGGGCGGGCATACTGATTCCATGCGTCGTACAGGCCCGCGCCAAGCAACCCAGCGCCACACCGTTGTGCGCAGGAGAGCGGCATGATCTCCATGGAAGGCGTGCCTTCGTCACTGATCCTCAGAAACGAATCCTGGGTGCGCAAGCACGCCGCATCCCTGGCGCGGCACCTGCCGTCCAACGTCGAACGGGCCGACCTCATCCAGGCCGGCCTGATTGCCGTGGCGCAAGCGGCCATGGGCTTTGAATGGGAAGGCGACCGCGAGTCCGAAGAGGCCAAGGAGGCCTTTGTGCGCTATGCGCGTCACCGCGTGCACGGGGCCATGCTGGACGAACTGCGCCAGATGGACCACCTCACCCGCGCCCGGCGTCGGCAGGTCAAGGTGGTGCAGGTGGCGCGCGAGCGCTGGCGCAGCAGCCACGGCACCGAGGCCACAGCCGCCGAGATCAGCCCTTTGTGCGGCCTGAGCGTGAACGACATTTTTGCGCTGGAGGCCGAGGCCTTGCAGGCGCAGACGGTCAGCAGCAGCGAGGCCGACGACGGTGACGACGGCGAGTCGGGCTCACGCGCGTCCCATCGCGAACCCGCCACAGCGCAAGACGAGGTCGAAGCCCGCGTTGACACTGGCATGCTGCTGCGCCGCCTGGAAGGCTTCTTTTCCAAGTTGCCTGAACGCGACCGGCAGGTGATTGACGCCTACCTGGGCGTGGGCTTGTCGCCGGTGGAATTGGCGCAGGCGCTGCATGTGTCACCGTCGCGGCTGTCGCAGATGTTCAAGTCGGTGTGCGACCGCGTGGGCGTGCACATGGGCCACGCCGGCCAGCGTTCTACCGACCGCGCCCGGGTGGGCGGCCGTGCGCAGCTGGACGCTTTGATCACCCAGCGCGAACGCGAACTGGCCAGCCCACAAACCAGCGGCAAAGCCTGGGGCGAAGGACTCGCCGACGTGCTGGTGGCGCCGCATGACTTTGCAGCGCGTTACCCCGACGGCAGCCCCATCGTTGTTGACAGCCAGACGCGCTGGGGCTGACGCCGGCAACAGGCCGGTGGCTGGCAACTTAAGGCTTGAATGCCCTGCCCGCCTGCCAAAAATGGCGCCGCGTTGACGCAGGGTCAGCGCCGCGCAGGCGGCAGGTCGGTGCAACTGCCGTGCGCCACCTCGGCCGCCATGCCTATGCTTTCACCCAAGGTGGGGTGCGGGTGGATGGTCTTGCCGATGTCCACGGCGTCGGCGCCCATTTCAATGGCCAATGCCACCTCACCGATCATGTCGCCGGCATGGGTGCCCACGATGCCGCCACCCAGAACGCGGCCGTGGCCGTGGGCTTCGGGTGCGTCATCAAAGAGCAGTTTTGTGAATCCTTCGTCGCGGCCATTGGCAATGGCGCGGCCAGAAGCCGTCCACGGAAACAGGCCCTTCTTGACCTTGATGCCCTTGGCCTTGGCCTCGTCTTCCGTCAGGCCGACCCACGCCACCTCGGGGTCGGTATAGGCCACGCTGGGAATGACGCGTGCGTCGAACTGCGCCTTGCTGTCACCAGCGGCCACCTCGGCAGCCACGTGCGCCTCGTGCACGGCCTTGTGGGCGAGCATGGGCTGGCCCACGATGTCGCCAATGGCGTAGATGTGGGGCACGTTGATTCCGGCCTTTTCGGCTGCGATCTTCTTGCCATTGGGCGTGCGGCCCACGGCCTGCAGCACGAGGTCATAGACACCCTCGCTTTTTACGCCGTCCAGGCCTTCAAAGAGCACACGCACGCCGTCGGCCGTGGCTTCGGCACCCACGGTCTTGGTCTTGAGCATGAGCTTGTCAAAGCGGTGCGTGTTCATCTTCTGCCACACCTTGACGAGGTCGCGGTCGGCGCCTTGCATCAGGCCGTCGAGCATTTCCACCACGTCCAGCCTGGCGCCCAACGTGCTGTACACGGTGCCCATTTCCAGCCCGATGATGCCGCCACCGATGACCAGCATGCGCTTGGGCTGCTGCCGCAATTCAAGTGCGCCGGTGCTGGTGACGACGCGGGGGTCATCCTTGGGAAGGAAGGGCAACTTCACCGCTTCGGAGCCGGCCGCGATGATGGCGTTCTTGAACTTGATGGTCTGCGCCTTGCCGTCGGCGCCGGTGACCTTCATGTGGAAAGCATCGGCGAATTCGCCCACGCCGTTGACCACGGTCACCTTACGCATCTTGGCCATGGCCGCCAGGCCGCCAGTGAGCTTGCCCACCACCTTGTTCTTGTGCGCCAGCAGCTTGGGCAGGTCCACCTGCGGCTTGCCGAACGTGACACCCAGATCGGCAAAGTGGTTCACCTCGTCCATCACCGCGGCCACGTGCAGCAGGGCCTTGCTGGGGATGCAGCCCACGTTCAGGCACACACCACCCAGCACGGGGAAGCGCTCGACGATGACTGTCTTCAGGCCCAGATCGGCGGCGCGGAAGGCGGCCGGATAACCGCCGGGGCCGGCGCCGAGCACCAGCATGTCGCATTCCAGATCGGCGCCGCCGGCGTAGCTGGCAGCGGCCGGCGTGGGCACCGCAGCGGCAGCTGGTGCGGCCGCCTCGGCCGCTGACGATGCGGGTGCGGGTGCGGATGCGGATGCGGATGCGGTCGCTGCCCCAGCCGCACCCGTCTCCAGCGACAACAGCACCGAGCCTTCGGCCACCTTGTCGCCCACCTTCACCAGGACGGCTTTGACGACGCCACCTGCCGACGACGGAATTTCCATCGACGCCTTGTCGCTTTCCACCGTGATCAGGCTCTGCTCGGCCTGGATCGTGTCGCCGGGCTGCACCAGCAGTTCAATCACGGCCACTTCCTTGAAGTCGCCAATGTCGGGTACCTTGATGTCGATGAGGGCCATGTTTTGCTCCTTCAGACCTTGTTCTTGAGTTTGAATGTCTGCACGCGCACCGGGCCGGCAGAACTGGTGTCGAATTCACAGCCGGCGAGCACGCCAGCCACAGCCACTTCACGCGCCGTCCTGGCTTTGGCATAGGCAGCATGCATGCCACCCAGCGCAAAACGGCGGCCCGAACCAATGGCCCAGAAGCGCTCGAATTCAAAGACTTCGCGGTAGCTTTCGACACCAAAGATGCCGTGCACGTTGGCAATGACGATGCTGAACTGGCTGCTTTCGTAGGGGTCGCTGTCTTGTTCCTTGGTGTTCAGGAAAAAGCGTTCCTTGAGCTTGGGGTGCAGCCGCACAAAGGTCTCGAAGAGGCCCTGGCGCGAATGCAGTTGAAGCTCATCCTTGGGCAGGGCCGACAAGGCGTCGCGCAGCACCGGCAGGTGGGCGGTGCTGCCCACGGCGCCAATGGTGGAGCCCGCCAGGCTGAAGAGCTTGTCATTGGCCTCGTAACCCGGGGGTAGCCGGGTTTCACCAAAGGTAACCAGGCTGTCCGACGCGATGGCCAATGTGTCGCCCTTGCGGGCGACGACCACTGTGCTCAAAGTGGCCTCCGCCGGGCCGCCCCAAGGCGGCCACGCCCCTCGGGGGCCGACGCCGTAGGCGTCTGGGGGCTCACAAAAGGACTCGCCTGAAGTCAGCAAGGATCTGCCCGAAGTAGGCGTTGAAGCGTGCCGCTGCAGCGCCGTCAATCACGCGGTGGTCCCAGCTCAGGCTCAGCGGCAGGATCA
>CAZUKT010000123.1:0-4287 GCA_964620975.1 uncultured Rubrivivax sp.
GCAAGTCGGGCATCGAGGTGTGCCAGGAACTGCGTGGCGACGAGACCATCAAGGACACGCTGGTGTTGATGCTCACCGCCAAGGGCCGCGACACCGACGTGGCCAAGGGCCTGGGCGTGGGGGCCGACGCCTACATGACCAAACCCTTTGCCACCAAGGACCTGGTGGCCAAGGTGCGTGACATGCTGGCGGCGGCTGCGCCGGCTGCAGGTACTGGCGCATGAAGCTCGACCGCCACCTGCTGCACGCCACGCTGCTGGCCGCAGGTTTGGCCGCTGGCGTGCTGCTGGTGTTTGCCTTGGGGGGCGGCGCGCTGGCCTGGGCCACGCTCACCGAAGCCGAGCGCCTGGCGCTGGGCGGCGTGCTGGGGGGTCTGGTGGCGGGCCAGGTGGGCATGGCACTGGTGGTGGTGGTGGCCGCTGCGGCGGCCATGCAGCCGCTCTACCGGCGCTGGGTGGCCGCACCCATGCGCCTGCACGAACAAGCCCTGGTGTTGATCACCACCGACGTGCAGCGCCCGCTGTCGGCGCCCGACGCTGCAGCACCCGTGCAGGCCCTGGTGCGTGCGCTCAACGAGCTGGCCGCGCAGCGTGACCAGCTCAAGCGCGACATTGCCGTTGAAGTGGCGCAGGCCAGCCGGGGTGTGGCGCAAGAACGCAACCGCCTGGCCGCGCTGATGAGCGAGCTGACACAAAGCGTGGTGGTGTGCAACCTGGACGGCCGCGTGCTGCTCTACAACAACCGCGCACGCATGCAGTTCCGTGCGCTCAGCGACGCGCCCACACTGGCCGGTGGCGCCGAGCTCATCGGCCTGGGCCGCAGCATCTACACGGTGTTTGACCGCAAACTCGTGGCGCACGCGCTGGACAGCGTGCAGCAACGCCTGCAGCGCGGCGCGGCGCACCCCAGCGCACAGTTTGTCACCACCACCCGCAGCGGCCAGTTGCTGCGCGCGCAGATGGCGCCGGTGCGCGGCGTGGCCGAAGGCGATGCCGCAGCGCAGGTGACGGGCTTTGTGCTGATGCTGGACAACATCACGCGCGAATACGAAGAAGAGTCGGCGCGTGAACGCCAGTTGCACGGCCACACCGAAGAGAGCCGGGGTTCGCTCGCCAACCTGCAGGCGGCGGTGGAAATGCTGGACGACGCCGAGCTGGAGCCCGCCATGCGCGAGCGATTTTTGGGGGTGGTGCGCGACGAAACACGGGCCATGGCGCGCCGCATCAACGACCTGGCCGCGCAAAGTGCCCAAGGACTGGCCACGCGCTGGCCGCTGGAAGAAATGCTGGGTGCCGACTTTGTGCAGGCCGCGCAGGTGCGCATAACCGCGCTGAGCAAGGCGCGCTGCACCGTGGGCGATGCCGACGCCACGCTGTGGCTCAAGCTCGACAGCTTCTCGCTGCTGCAGGCCCTGGCCTACCTGGCGCTGCGCCTGAGCGACGAATACGACATCAGCACACTGCAACTGCGGCTGACTGCAGCCGAAGGCAACCGTGCCAGGCTGGATCTGGTGTGGAGCGGCCAGGTCATGAGCACCGAAACGGTGATGAACTGGGAAATGGACGCCATCTCCACCGGTGCCGAAACCAGCCTGCTCACCGTGCGCGACGTGGTGCAGCGCCACGGCGGCGAATTCTGGTTTGAGCGCGACCGTGTGCGTCACCAGGCGTTTTTCCGATTCTTGCTGCCGCTGGCGCCCAGCGCGGCCTCGGAGCCCGCCGACGCTGCACTGGCACCCACCGACAGCCGCCCCGAGTACTACGACTTTGACCTCTTTGCCGGCGGCGAAAGCACCCACGCGCTGGACGAGCGCCGCCTGGTCGACCTGGCCTACACCGTGTTTGACACCGAAACCACGGGCCTGGACCCCACGGGGGGTGACCAGATCATCCAGATCGGCGCCACACGCCTGGTGGGCGGCAAGCTGCGCAAGGCAGAAAGTTTTGACCAACTCGTGAACCCACGCCGGCTGATTCCGGCCGCAGGCATTCCGATCCACGGCATCACCGAGGAGATGGTGGCCGGCAAGCCCACCATCGCCGAGGTGCTGCCGGCCTTTTTTGCCTACGCGCAAGACACCGTGCTGGTGGCCCACAACGCCGCCTTTGACATGCGCTTCTTGCAGTTGCAGGAGCAGGCCACGGGTGTGAAGTTCGAGCAACCGGTGCTGGACACGCTGCTGCTGTCAGCCGTGGTGCACCCGCAGCAGGAAAGCCACCGACTCGAAGCCATTGCCGAGCGTTTTGACGTCACCGTGGTCGGCCGACACACCGCCTTGGGTGACGCCATGGTCACCGCCGAGGTGTTTCAAAAGCTGATTCCGCTGCTGGCCGAGCAGGGCATTCACACACTGGGCCAGGCGCGCGAGGCGGCGCTGAAAACCTACTACGCCAGGGTCAAGTACTGACCTGCACGGCTTGGAGGGCAAAGGCTTGGGCGCCCCTGAGCGCCCCTGAGCCCCCGTGAGCGCCAGACAGCGCCCATGAGCGCCGGCGCTGCGCCCTATTCGCCGGTGCTGCCGCGCACCGTGTCGCGGCCGTGTGCGTCACGCACGCGGCCCAGTGTGTGGTCGAGCTTGCGTGTCATCTTGTCCAGCGCGCCATGCACGGCGTCGGCCACTTTGGCGGCGTCGTGGCTCACGGCCACTGGCGGGTGCCCGGCCATGCGGGCTTCGAGCGTGCAGTGTTTGTCGGCCACGCCCACGCGTGTGCCACTGGCGTCACTGAGGTGGGCCTCGATGCGGGTGACGTGCTCGCCAAAACGTGCCAGCTTGTCCTTGATCTCGGTTTGCACCCAGGTGCTGAGCGATTCGCTGCCCTGGACTTTGTCGTCGGTGTGGACTTGTACTTGCATCGGATTCTTTCGTTGACGGCACACGGGCGCGGGGTCGCCCGGGCCAAGCCAGCCATTGTGGCGGGTGGCGCGGCGGCCCCCGGTGCACTGGCGCACACTGCGCCAGTGGGGCTGTCAACGCGATGCGGTGCGCGGGTCGGGCAGGCGTGACATGTAGCTCGCCAGTGCCTGCAGGTCGGCGGCCGTCCGGCCCTTGATCGACTTGACCATGTCGGGGTGCGAATTGCCCCGCTGCCCGTCGCGCACGTGCTCCATCTCGCGCAGCAGATACGGGTAGTGCTGTGCGGCCACCACCGGGTAGACCTTGGCGTCGTTGCCCTGGCCGGCGGCGCCGTGGCAGTCGGCGCAGCCCAGTTGCTGGTAAAGCGCCCCGCCGTGGGCCGCCGTGTCGGCTGGGCCCTGGCCGTTTGGTGCGCTGCTGCGCAGGCCCGACAAATGCAGGGCCACATCGGCAATCTCTTGCGGACTCACCGCGTGGGCCGAAGAAAACGGATCCATCTTGGGGTTGACGCGGATGCCCGCGCGGGTGTCGGTGATCTGCTTGGTGATGACCACTGCGTGCTGGCCAGACAGACGCGGGTAGGTGCCGTCGGGGCGGCCTGCGCCGTCGCTGCGGTGGCAACCCTGGCAGCCACGGTAGACCTCCTTGCCACGTGTGGCGTCGCCAGTGAGTTTGAGCACCTCGCGCTGTTCGGTGGTCATGCCGTTCCATACATAACCCTGGCTGCCGTAGCCGACGGCGCTGGGCGTGGCGTCGGCCGTGTCGGCCTGCGCGGCGCTGGCCACCAGCAGCGCACCGGCCACGGTTTGCAGCAGCAGTCGCTGCAGCGACTTCAAGCCTGATGAATGTCTGGGCAGGTGTTGTGGCATGTGCATGTCAGTCTTCCTTCAAGCCGGCCAGGTACTGCGCTACGGCGCGGATCTCGGCTTCGTTCATGCGCTGGGCCACGGCCGCCATCACGCCCTTGGCGTCGTTGTTGCGTTCGCCGCTCTTGAAGGCCAGCAACTGCTTTTCCGCGTAGGCGGCGTGCTGGCCCGCCAGGCGCGGGTACTTGGCGTCGCCGCCGCCGTCAGCGCCGTGGCAACTGCTGCAGTCGGGCACTGCCGAAGCCACGATGCCATCGGTGAAGATGAGCTTGCCCTTGGCCGCCAACGCGGCGTCGCTGGCAGCGCCAGGCACGGGCTTTTGCTCGCTGTAATACTCGGCCACCGGGCGCAGTGAGTCCTTGTCCAGCGTGGCCACGATCTGGCCCATGATGGGGCTCTTGCGCTTGCCACTCTTGAAGTCGGCCAACTGGCGCATGAGGTAGTCGGTGTCCATGCCGGCCAGCTTGGGGTTGTCGGGCAGCACGCTGTTGCCACCCGGCCCATGGCAGGCGGCGCAGAGTTGCAGGTGCAGGTCGGGTGGTGCGGCCAGGGCACCGAAACCGGTGC
>CAZUKT010000123.1:4297-10026 GCA_964620975.1 uncultured Rubrivivax sp.
CGGTCGCCAGTTGTTCCCTCGTCAGTACTTGGTCGAAGCCGGTGCCCAGCAGCGCACACCCGAGCAGCGCCGCACGGGCGATGGCCGGGTGCATTTTTTAAAAGCCGGCCGACAGCATCAGCGTGGTCATCGCGCTGCCGCCCTTGGTGCCTTCGGCAGGCACGTTGGGGCCGTAGCGTCCCACGCCGTTTTTCTTGCCGCGTGTGCTGTGCGCCAGTTGCAGCTGCACGTTCTGGTACATCTGGAAGGTGCCACCCAGGGTGACGGCGTTGTCGCCGCTGTAGGTGGCCGCGCCGTTGTCAGCGCGGCGCAGCGCCACGATCACGGTGGCTTTTTGCGGCAGCACACCCAGTTCGGCTGTCACGGTGGTGGCCGTGCGGCTGTTGGGGTTGGCGTTGAAGAGGTTGGCCGTGCCGCCGGCCGCGCTGCCCGGGGCCTTGGCGTGCGCCAGGTACACGCCCAGCGGCATGCCGGCCACGGCGCCTTGGGCTTGCGCGTCTATGGACCAGCCCTTGGTGCTGCCCGTGAGCAGCGAGCCGCCGTCGTCTACACGCGCCTTGTTGCCCGACCACATTTGCACACCGGCCGCGAGCGACCAGCCTGCCACCGTGGGCGTGAACGCGGCGCGCAAGTAGTTGGAGCTGAGGCCGCCAATGTTGCTGCCGGCGCCCGGCAGGTGGTTGGGCGTGAAGGGTGACACCACGACGAAGAAGAGCGGGTCATACAAGGTGAACGCAAAACCGGTGGCTGCACCGTGGCTCTGGAAGAAAACGTACTGCTGCGCCGAAGTCTCGTTGCGGTGCTCGCTGATGCGCACGTTGCGCACGGCGCCGGTGTTGAGAAGCTCAAAACCGTAAGAGGCGCCCAGACCGTCGGTGGTGAAAGGCACCACGCCGCCCTTCATGCCTGTTTCGCCCAACGCCCACACCATGGGCATCTTGAAGCCGGCCAGCACGGCGTCGCCGCCACTGGCCAGCTGGCCTTCAAGCAAGAAGCCGATGTTGGGTGCGATGCGTCCACCCAGCAGCAGTGCAAATTCGTCAGGGAACTGCAGCTCGCCGCTGTGGGTGCTCTTGACGGCGTCACCGTTGGCGTCGGTGCCATCGGTGCCGTTGGACTTTTGATAGCGGATCTTGGTGAAGATGCCGCCGTACAGGCTGTCGGCCAGCGACAAATCCTTGCCCGCGAGTGGCTTGTTCTTCATGTCCACGTAGCCGCTGGCCTTGAAGTCCATGCCGAAGTCGTTGAGCGCCGGGTAGTGCTGGAAGTGGCATGACGAGCACACCTTGCCGGTTTGCCGCGCGTAGGCCGGCACGGCCTGGCTGGGCGTGGCGGCCAGCAGCGTGGCCAACAGGGCCAGCAGGGCAGCGAGCCAGCGAAGGTGGAAGGTGGTCTTCGAACGCATGATGAGGTGTCTCCTAGGGCCAAACTCTGGTGGTCAGGGCGGCCGGGTGTGTGGTGCCAACGGGTGCTTACAGTCTTAAGCGCAAACCGCCACTCGCAAAGGGCCGTTGGGCGCGATCGCCCCCGGCCTTCAGTCGCGCTGTCATCAGACTTTGGTCTGACCTCTGCCTACGCGCCGGTAACATCGCGCCACCCATGCCGAAGCCACCTGACGCCCTAAGTGCCCCGCCCCTGGCACCGCAGGTGCGAAGGCAGCGCCCCTTTGAACGGGTCAGCCTGGCGCGCCAGTTCTTGCTGGCCAGCGCGGTGGTGTTGATGCTGGGCGTGGCGGCCACGGGGTCGTGGGTGGCCAACCGCATAGAGGCCAGCGTCGTCAACCGCACGGCGCGCATGGCGGCGGTGTACTTTGAAAGCATCGTCGCCGGCCATCTGGACGAACTGCTGACCCAGGGCGCGCTGAGCGCCCACAGCCGCCGCATGCTGGACGAGATTTTTGTCGACGGGCCGCTGGCGCAGAAGGTGGTGCGCTTCAAGCTGTGGACGCCCGACGGCCGCATCCACTACAGCAGCGACCACAGCCAAGAGCAACACGTCTACCCGCTGCACGACCACCACGCCTACGCGCTGGCCGGCCAGATGCACGCAGCCATCAGTGACCTGGACGGCCCCGACAACGAATCCGAGCGCGCGCGCTGGAGCCGGCTGATCGAGATCTATGTGCCGTTGCGGCTGCGCGGGGCTCCTGAAGTGCGTGCGGTGGCCGAGTTCTATCACTCGATGGACAACATTGAATCCGACATCCGCCAGGCGCAGGGCCAGAGCTGGGTGGCCATCACCCTGGGGGCGTTGCTGCTGTATTCAGGCTTGTACGCGCTGGTGCACCGTGCCAGCCGCACCATCAGCGGCCAGCAGTCAGACCTGAAGGCGCAGCTGGCCCGGCTGCACGGCTTGCTGGACGACAACCGCAGCATGAACCAGCGCCTGCAACAGGCCGGTGCACAGACGGCGTCGATGAGTGAACTCTTGTTGCGGCGCATTGCCGCCGACCTGCATGACGGCCCGGCGCAGGACCTGGCCTTTGCGCTGCTGACGCTGGACGACGCGCCCGCCACGCCCGAAGGTGCCCAGCGCTTGCGCCACACCATGCAACGCGCCATGCACGCCATACGCGGCATCGCCGGCGGGCTGATCGTGCCCGGCATGGCGCAGATGTCGCTGGCCGAGGTGGTGCGGCGTGCCGTCGACGACGCCACCGCCAAGAGCGGCGTGGCTTTTGTTGTGGACGTGCCCGACACCGCCTGCGACGCGCCCGAGGCCGTCAAGATCACGGCCTACCGCGTGGTGCAAGAGGCGCTGAGCAACAACCTGCGCCATGCGGCACGCCACCCTTGCCTGGTGCGGGCGGTGGTGCAGGACGGCGCCCTGCTGCTGGACATCAGCGACAACGGCCCCGGCTTTGATGCCAGCGCGCCACCTGAGGCGGGCCACCTGGGCCTTGCTTTCCTGCGTGAACGTGTGCTGCTGCTGGGGGGGCGTATCGACATCACTGCAGCGCCCGGGGCCGGCGCCCACCTGCTGGCGCAACTGCCGCTGCGCGACCCGGAGGCACCCCGTGGCTGAAGGCCTGCGCCTGCTGGTGGCCGACGACCACCCGCTGATGCGCGACGGCGTCGTGCATTCATTGCAGGTGCAGCCCGGCTGGCTGGTGGTGGCGCAGGCCGCCAACTGCGAGCAGGCCGTGGTGCTGGCCCGCATGACGCAGCCCGATGTGGCGCTGATCGATCTCAGCATGCCGGGTGTCGGGGGCATCGAGGTGGTGCGCCTCATCAGCACCGAACTGCCCGCCACCCGGGTGGTGGTGCTCACGGCCAGCAGCGACAGCGACGAACTGCTGGCCGCTCTGAAGGTGGGTGCGCAGGGCTACGTGCTCAAGGGGGTGTCGGCGCTGGAACTGCGCGACGTGGTGCGCCGTGTGGCCGACGGCGAGTCCTACGTGCCGCCCTCGCTGGCCGGCCGCGTGCTGGGTGAATTTGCGCGGGCCCGCGTGGACCATGGCGCCACGGCGCTGACGCCCCGCGAGGCGGCGGTGCTGGAACTGCTGTCGCAAGGCCTGACCAACCGCGAAATCGGTTTGCGGCTGCATCTGGCCGAAAAAACCGTCAAGCACCACGTGACGCAAGTGCTGAACAAGTTGCAGGTGCGCTCACGCACTGAAGCGGCGTTGCTGGCACAACGGCAGGGGCGGCGTGGCGTTTGACTCTGCGTGCCTGCCAATGGTGGGGTGCTGCCGCTGATGCTGCCCATGCCACCGTGCATGGCGCCCCTGTGGCCGGCGGTTTGGATCGGTTTGGCTATCGCCGCACCGGTCGGGCCCATTGGTTTGCTGGTCATTCAGCGCACGCTGCAACATGGCCGCGCCTTGGGCCTGGCCACGGGCCTGGGCGCGGCGGTGGCCGACGCCTGTTACGGCGCGGTGGGGGCTTTTGGTGTCACCACATTGATCGGCTGGCTGCAGTCGGCACGGGTGCCGCTGGCGCTGCTGGGCGGCGGGTTCCTGCTGTGGCTGGCTTTGCGCACATGGGGGTCGCCGCCGCTGCCAGACCAGGCAAACGCCGCGCGGGGAGCGGCGCCAGCGGCATTGCTGTCTGCGTTTGCGGGCACCTTCGTGTTGACGCTTTCCAACCCGGCCACGGTGCTGTCGTTCGTGGCCATTTTCGGCATGCTGGCTGGCGGTGCTGCGCCCGCGTCCCCTTGGCTGATGGTGGCCGGTGTGTGGTTGGGGTCGGCGCTGTGGTGGTTGCTGTTGTGCGCCACCGTGGGCGCGCTGCGCAGCCGTTTTGATGCACGGGCCCGGCGTTGGGTGGCTCGGGCTTCGGCCTTGATGCTGGCCGGTTTTGCGCTGTGGCAGTGGGCCCGGCTCGGGCTCACTGCGTGATGCCGCGGGTCAACCGCGAACCAGGCGCTTGGTGCTGACCACCACTACCTGCGACGCTGCCGGGCTGGCGGCCATGACGCCTTCTTGTGCGGGCTTGTTGGCCAGCATGTCGATGCTGGAAAGAATGCTCAGCGTGAAGACTGCCGAGAGTGCCAGCGCGCTGAGTTGATGGCGGGTCTGGCGGGTAACTTGGGTGGCTTGGGGGGTCATGGCGTGCTCCTGAAAGAGGGCGGGGGCTTGTTCGATGGGTTGGACTCTAGGCAGCCCGCCGCCGCACCACCACGGCCTTGCGACGAATTGCAGGCACGCGGGCTTGAGCCGCCGAATTGGGTGCTGCAGCGGCGTGGCCGGGCCTGAAGCCAACACGCTGCACACGGCGCGCAGCATGTGCTGCGGCAGGTGTGGCCCTCAGCCGGTGGTGCGCTGCCGCCAGGCTTGCAGCAAGGCCGCCTCGCGCGCAGCCGCCAGGCCCACCGCAGGGCGTGCCGGGGCGTCGGCCCTGGCCTGGTCCGCCGGGGCTTGGGCTTGCACTTGCGGCAGCGTGGCGGCAGCCCATGCGGCCGTGTCGCGCAGGGTGTGTGCCAGCGGCCGGCACACCAGCCCGGTGTCGCGAGCGCGTGCCACGCTCACCTGGTGCATGGCGGCCGACTCGCGGGGCAGCCACACCGGCAAGTCAGACCACGGTGCCACGCCCTGGGCCAGCACAAAGGCTTCGTCCACCCAGGTCAGTGTGGCGGCGGGGTTGAGCGTGGTCTGGGCCGTGCGCAGGAACTCGCCCATGCTCAGCGCAGCGTCCGGGCCGTTGAGGTTGTAGACACCCGTGCTGCCGCGTTCGGCCTGCAGCAGCAGCCACGCGGCCAGGTCGCGCGCGTCGATGAACTGCACCGGCGTGGCCGGGTCGCCCGGCGCCAGCACCTCGCCACCGCGCTGCAGCCGCTGCACCCACCAGGTGAAGCGGCCGGTGGGGTCGTGCGGGCCCACGATCAGGCCGGGGCGCGACACGGCACAGCGGCCGTCGAAACCGGCCATGGCGGCCGCTTCGCACAAGGCCTTCAGCCCGCCGTAGGTGGCGGCGGTGACTTCTTGCACCTCGGGGTCGGGCAGCGTGATCAGCGGCGCGGCTTCAGCGGTGCCGGGTGCGTCAAAACTCTTGTACACGCTGATTGACGACACCAGCTGGTAGTGCCCCACACGCCCGGCCAACGCGGCCGCCACGGCGCGCACCTGGCGCGGAAAGTAGGCGCTGGTGTCGATGGCGGCGTCCCAGGTGCCACGATCCAGTGCCCCCAGCGCGGCCAGGTCACCGTCGCGGTCGGCAATGCGGTGGTCGGCCTCGGGGAACAAGTTTGTCGCGCTGCGCCCTCGGTGAAGCAGTGTCAGCTTGTGGCCC
>CAZUKT010000124.1:0-9936 GCA_964620975.1 uncultured Rubrivivax sp.
GCGAAGGCCACCGAGAAGCCCACATAACCCATGTACAGCATGGGCGGGTGGATGATCATGCCGGGGTCTTGCAGCAGCGGGTTCAGGTCACGGCCGTCGGCCGGCACCGGGAACAGCCTTTCGAAGGGATTGGAGGTGATGAGCGTAAACAGCAGGAAGCCCACCGTCACCATGCCCATGACACCCAGGATGCGCGCCACCATGGGCAGCGGCAGGTGGCGGCTGAAGGCCGCCACGCCCAGCATCCACACCACCAGCATCATGGCCCACAGGAGCAGCGAGCCTTCATGGCCGCCCCACACGCCCGCCACGCGGTACATCAGCGGCAGGCCACTGTTGGAATGCTGTGCCACGTAGAGCACTGAAAAGTCGTTGTTCACGAAGGTGGCCGTGAGGCAGATGAACGACACGCTCACCAGCAGGAACAGCACCACGCTCATGGGCCGCGCCAGCGCCATCCAGTCCTCGCGTTGCTTGTAGGTGCCCACGATGGGCACCACGCTCAAGATCAAAGACATGGCCAGGGCGAGCCACAGTGCAAAGTGCCCCAGTTCGGCGGTCATGGGCGGGCCCCCGCACCCATCGACTCACCCTGCACCAGCGTGCCCTGGCTGCGCTGTTGCGCCTGATGTGCCTTTTGCAGCGCGTCGGCGGCCTCGGGTGGCATGTAGTTTTCGTCGTGCTTGGCCAGCACCTCGCGGGCCACGAAGACGTCGCCTTCAAGCTGGCCCTGGGCGACCACGCCTTTGCCTTCCTTGAAGAGGTCGGGCAGGATGCCCGCATATCGCACGGCCACGTTCTTGGCCGTATCGGTGACGACGAAGTTGACGTTGACGCCATCTCGCTTGACGCTGCCTTCTTGCACCAACCCGCCCAGGCGGAAGGTGCGGCCCGCCGGTGCCTCGTGTGCGCCCACCTGCGTGGGCGAATAAAAGAACACCAGGTTGCTCTGGAAAGCATTGAAAACAAGTGCGGCGATCACGCCCACACCCACCAAGACACCGCCGGCCACGGCCAAGCGCAAATGACGCGGTTTCATCGAGCAGCTTCCTTCCAGACTTGTGCCACGGCGGCAGACTGCCGGGCGCGTTGATGACGTCGTCGGGCGAGCATGGGTTCCACCAGCATCAGCAATGCGGCCACCCCATACGAACCCCACACATACAGGCCATAGCCACCCATGGCGAAGAACTCGGACAGACTGTTCCACTGCATGCTCAAACTCCTTTTTCGCCCGCCAGCTCGGCACCCACCCAGGCGGTGCCGCGTTCGCGTTCGATGATGATGGCCCGTGTGCGCATGAAAACCACTGCAAAGGCATACGCCCAGCAGGCGAATGTCATCAATAACATGGCCGTAAGCATGGTGTGCGCCATCTTGGGCGCGGCCGTCATGCTGATGGTGGCGCCCTGGTGCAGCGTGTTCCACCACTTGACTGAAAAGTAGATCACCGGCACGTTGACAGCACCCACCACAGCCAGCAAGGCGCCGGCCTGGTCGGCACGGCGCAGGTCGTCAATGGCTTCCACCAGGGCGATGTAGCCCAGGTACAGAAAGAGCAGGATCAGTTCGGACGTGAGCCGGGCGTCCCACACCCACCACGCGCCCCAGGTGGGCTTGCCCCACAGGGCGCCGCTCCACAAGGCCACCACCGTGAACATGGCCCCGGTGGGCGCAATGGCACGCGCAAACATCGACGACAAACGTGCCTTGAAGGCCCAGCCTATGGCGGCCCAGAAGGCCATGGCCAGGTACAGCAGCATCGACATCCAGGCCGCCGGCACGTGGATGAAGATGATGCGGTAGGCGTCGCGCTGCGTGGCGTCGGTGGGCGCCACGATGAAACCCACGTACATACCCGCCAGTGCCAGCAGCACGGTGGCCACCCACAGCCACGGAATGAGCCCGCCAGTCAGCTTGTAAAAGCGTGACGGTGCGGCATAGGTAAAGAGGCGCAGGCCTTGGTTCATGGCTATCTCAGATGTTCTTGACGCTGCAAAGGTTCACGCGCTGCGCGAAATTGCGTGTGGGCCGGCGTGTGGCGGTTTTGGCGCGCATCGGCTGGGCTCGGGGGTTGCTCTTGTTCACGGGGCTCATTCGCTTGAAATGCGCAACGCTGCGGCGGTGGCCAGCGGCGCACCCAGCAGCGAACCGACGAGCAGCGCGCCCATCAAGGAATAGTGCCCCGACGCCGACTGCCCGGCTTCGATGGCACCCACGGCGCCGGTGCCAAAAATCAGTATCGGTATGGCCAACGGCAGCACGATCAAGATCAGCAGCATGCCACCACTGCGCAGCCCCAAAGTCAGTGCGGCACCCAGACCACCCAGCAAGCTGAGCACCGGGGTGCCGATCAGCAGGCCAAAGACCATGGAGCCGAGCGCGGGCCCCGACATGTCGAAGAGGATGCCCACCAGCGGCGCCACCACCACCAGCGGCGCGCCGTTGAGCAGCCAGTGCGCCGTGCACTTGGCCCAGGCCACCACGATGGCCGGCTGCGGCGCTAGCAATAGCTGCTCCAACGAGCCGTCGGCCTGGTCGCCCGCATACAGCTGCTGCACCGACAGCATGGTGGCCAGCAGCGCACACACCCACACCACGCCGGGCGCAATGTGGCGCAGTGTCTGCGGCTCGGGGCCCACGCCCAGCGGAAACAGGCTCAGCGCGACGATGAAAAACACCAGCGGCAGCAAGGCGTCGATGCGGCGGCGCGCGGCCAGGCGCAAGTCGCGCAGCAGCACGGCCATGAAGAGCGCCCTCATGCGGCAAACGCATGGTTGTCCAGGTGCACCGTGACGGGCTCCGGGTCACGCAGTGGCACCGCCTGGTGGCTGGTGAGCATGACGCTGCCACCCCGGCGCGACTGCGCCGTGAGCAGGCTGCACAGGGTGGCCACGCCTTCGTCGTCGAGCGCATCAAAGGGCTCGTCCAGCAGCCATACCGAAGCCGGGTGCGGCAAGGCCAGCCGCGCCAGTGCGGTGCGGCGGCGCTGGCCCTGGCTGAGCGTGCGCACGGGTGCCTGGTGCAGCGCGGCAATGCCCCAGACGGCCAGCGCGGCCAAGATCTCGTCGGCCGTATGTTTGCGGCCTTGCACGGCGGCCATGAACTGCAGGCACTCGGCCACGGTCAGGTCTTCTTTCAGCGCACTGGCGTGGGCGATGTACACAAGCTGCCGTCGCCATTCACTGCTTTGTTTGGGCAGCGGCGTGTCGTTGCACAACACTGCACCCAGCGCCGGGCTGCTCAGGCCCGCCATGATGCGCAGCAGGCTTGTCTTGCCACGCCCGTTGCGCCCGCGCAGCCACACCACCTGGCCGGGCTGCAGTTGCAGATTCAGGCCATGGAACAGCGCCCGTTCACCACGCTGGCCCCCCAGGTCCGCAGCAGCAAGCACAGGCGCCTGGCCCTGCACAGGGGCGGCATTGGCAGGGGGCGGCGCGGCGGTGGCTGGGTCGGCGGACAGATTCACTTCAACGGCTACGGCAAGTCTTGCGGGTTTGCGGCCTCGGGCCACCCACAAGAAGGGGCACACGCCAGGCAACAGCCGGTATTGTTACCCGGCAGCACCCGGTGTTGCCTTGCCGCAGGCTGAAACAGTGTGCTCAGACTTTGACGCGGATCATTCCGCGATCGCAGCCTGCGCGGCGGCCAGCCTCGCAATCGGCACGCGGAAGGGCGAGCAGCTCACGTAGTCCAAGCCCGCGCGGTGAAAGAACCCAATCGAAGCAGGGTCTCCGCCGTGTTCACCGCACACACCCACCTCGATGCCCGGGCGCACGGCCCGGCCCTTGTCCACGGCCATCTTCACCAGCAGGCCCACGCCCTTTTGGTCAATGGAGCGGAAGGGGTCGTGTTCGTACATGCCCTGCTTCAGGTACTCGGGCAAGAACTTGCCCGCGTCGTCGCGTGAAAAGCCCAGCGTCATTTGCGTCAGATCATTGGTGCCGAAGGAGAAGAACTCGGCCTGCTGGCCAATGCTGTCGGCCACCAAGGCGGCGCGCGGCGTCTCGATCATGGTGCCCAGCATGTAATCAAGCGTCTGGCCACGGGCCTCGAACACCTGTGCCGCCGTGCGCCTGATGAGGCGGGCCTGGGCATTGAATTCGCGCACCGTGCCCACCAGCGGCACCATGATCTCGGCCTTCACAAGCTTGCCCTCGGCGCGCACGTTCAGTGCCGCTTCAAAAATGGCGCGGGCCTGCATCTCGGTGATTTCCGGGTAGGTGATGCCCAGCCGGCAGCCCCGGTGGCCCAGCATGGGGTTGAATTCATGCAGTTCCTCCACCCGCAGCTTGATCTTGCCGGGCGATGCGCGCATCTCCTTGGCCATGACACGCTGCCCGGCTTCGTCGTGTGGCACAAATTCGTGCAGCGGCGGGTCCAGCAGGCGGATGGTGACCGGCAGGCCGTCCATCTCTCTGAACAAGCCTTCAAAGTCGGCGCGCTGCATGGGCAGCAACTTGGCCAGCGCCTTGCGGCGGCCGGCTTCGTCGTCGGACAGGATCATTTCGCGCACGGCATTGATGCGCTCGCCGTTGAAGAACATGTGCTCGGTACGGCACAGGCCTATACCGGTGGCGCCAAAGCGGCGCGCCACCGCGGCTTCTTCGGGGGTGTCGGCGTTGGTGCGCACCTCAAGCCGTTTGTAGCGGTCGGCCAGGGACATGAGCGCGCCAAAGTCACCGCTCAGCTCCGCCTCGCAGGTGTCGATCTGGCCGTCATACACCTCGCCGGTGGAGCCGTTCAGCGAGATCCAGTCGCCTTCGGCCCAGATCTGCTCGCCCACCAGCATGGTGCGGGCCTTGGTGTCCACATGCACGGCGCCGGCGCCCGAGACACAGCACTTGCCCATGCCCCGGGCCACCACGGCGGCGTGTGACGTCATGCCGCCGCGCGCCGTGAGGATGCCCTGCGCCACGCTCATGCCACGCAGGTCTTCGGGTGACGTCTCCTGGCGCACCAGGATCACAGCCTTGCCCTCGTGCACCCACTGCTCGGCGTCGTCGGCAAAAAACACGATCTGCCCGCTGGCGGCACCGGGTGAAGCCGGCAGGCCGCGTGCAATGACCTTGGCGGCTTCTATGGCCTTGGGCGCAAAGATGGGGTGCAGCAAGTCGTTCAGCCGGTCTGGCGTGACGCGGTTGAGCGCCGTCTTCTCGTCAATCATGCCCTGCTGCAGCATTTCCATGGCGATGCGCACCATGGCCGCACCCGTGCGTTTGCCATTGCGCGTCTGCAGCATCCACAGGCGCCCTTCCTGAATGGTGAACTCCAGGTCCTGCATGTCCTTGAAGTGGTTTTCCAGCGTCGTCTCGGCCTGCAGCAGCTCGGCGTAGATGCCAGGCATCAGTTCTTCAAGCGACGGGTATTGGGCGCGGCGGACTTCTTCACTCACCAGCGCCAGCTCGGCCCAGCGGCGCGAGCCCACCAGCGACACCTGCTGTGGCGTGCGGATGCCCGCCACCACATCTTCGCCCTGCGCGTTGACGAGAAATTCGCCGTTGAACAGGTCTTCACCCGTGCCCGCGTCGCGCGAGAAGGCCACACCCGTGGCGCTGGTGTCGCCCAGGTTGCCAAACACCATGGCCTGCACATTGACGGCCGTGCCCCAGCTTTGCGGAATGTCGTTCAGTTCGCGGTAGACACAGGCGCGGTCGTTGTTCCAGCTTTCAAACACGGCCACCACCGCGCCCCAGAGCTGCTGCCAGGGGTCGGTGGGGAAGTCGCTGCCAATGCGGGCGCGGATCAGCGCCTTGAAGCGCGCCACAAGCTCCTGCAGGTCGGCCGTGTCAAGGTCGGTGTCGAGCTTGACACCCTTCTTGGCCTTGACCATGTCGATGATCACTTCAAACGGGTCGTGGTCTTCCTTGCTCACCGGCTTCAAACCCATCACCACGTCACCGTACATCTGCACAAAACGGCGGTACGAGTCCCAGGCAAATCGCTCGTTGCCCGCCTTGCTGGCCAGGCCGAGCACGGCTTCGTCGTTGAGCCCCAGGTTCAGGATGGTGTCCATCATGCCGGGCATGGAAGCCCGCGCACCCGAGCGCACGCTCAGCAGCAGCGGGTCGGCGGCGTTGCCGAAGCGCTTGCCCATTTGCTGCTCCACGTAGGCCACGCCTTCTTGCACCTCGGCCGCGATCAGTGCCAGCGCCGCCGCATTGCCTTGTTCGGTGAACACCGTGCAGGCCTCGGTGCTTATCGTGAAACCGCAGGGCACGGTAATGCCCAGCCGGCACATCTCGGCCAGGTTGGCACCCTTGCCGCCCAGCAGGTTTTTCATGGCGGCCGAGCCTTCGGTGCCAGCAGGGCCAAATCGATACACGTACTTGTGGTTGGAGGACATGAAACGCACCTTTTGTTCAGCCGGTTTTCAGCGTCCATTGCATGTTGCGATATGCCGAAGGGGGTGGCTTGCGCCACATCAACCAGGGGTGGGCAAGCCCTGGGGCGCAGGGGCCAGTGGTTTGACATGGCTCAAGCCAGCGCCCGACGCTGCCGCAGAGCATTCCGGCCTAGAACAAACAGGAGACAAGCTGATGCTGCAAATCCGCATCCACGGCCGCGGCGGCCAAGGCGTGGTAACCGCTACCGAACTGCTCTCGGTGGCCGCGTTTGAACAAGGCCGCCACGCGCAGGCCTTTCCAAGTTTCGGGTCCGAGCGCACCGGCGCGCCAGTGGTGGCCTTTTGCCGCATCAGCGACACCGAAATCCGCCTTCGCGAGCCCATCCTGGCGCCCGACGTGCTGATCGTTCAAGACCCCACGCTGCTGCACCAGGTGGACGTGTTCCAGGGCCTGCAGCCCGACGGTTATGTGCTGATCAACAGCAAACGCAGCTTTCATGAACTGGGCCTGGCCGAGATTGAAAAGCGCTTCCGCCGCGAGCGGCTCACCACCGTGCCGGCCACCGAAATTGCGCTCAAGCATCTGGGCCGGCCGCTGCCGAATGCGGTGCTGCTGGGGGGCTTTGCGGCCTTGTCGGGCCTGATCACGCTGGGCGCAGTGGCCCACGCCATACGTGACAAGTTCAGCGGCAAGGTGGCCGAAGCCAACATTGCCGCCGCCGCCGAGGCCTATGAATTTGTGCAGCACGAGATGCAGGAACTGATGTCCACCCCCAACCCGTCCGAGGCCTGACCATGCTCAAGCAAGTTGAAGGCTCCCACGCGGTGGCCGAAGCGGTGGCGCTGAGCCGCCCCGACGTGATCTGCGCCTACCCCATATCGCCCCAGACCCACATCGTTGAAGGCCTGGGCGAAATGGTGAAAAGCGGCGCGCTCAGCCCCTGCGAATTCATCAACGTCGAAAGTGAATTTGCGGCCATGAGCGTGGCCATAGGCTCGTCGGCCGCCGGCGCGCGCACCTACACCGCCACCGCCAGCCAGGGCCTGCTGTTCATGGCCGAGGCCGTGTACAACGCCAGCGGCCTGGGCCTGCCCATCGTCATGACGGTGGCCAACCGCGCCATTGGCGCGCCCATCAACATCTGGAATGACCATTCCGACAGCATGAGCCAGCGCGACTGCGGCTGGATACAGCTGTTTGCGGCACACAACCAGGAAGCGCTGGACCTGCACATCCAGGCCTTCAAGCTGGCTGAAGAATTGAGCATGCCGGTCATGGTGTGCATGGACGGCTTCATCCTGACGCACGCCTATGAACGTGTGGACATGCCCAACCAGGCCGACGTGGACGCCTTCTTGCCGCCCTACGAGCCGCGCCAGGTGCTGGACACGGCCGACCCCGTTTCGATTGGCGCCATGGTGGGCCCCGAAGCCTTCATGGAAGTGCGCTACCTGGCGCACGCCAAGCAGTTGATGGCGCTGGAGCGCATCCCGCAGATCGCGGCCGAATTTGCCGACCGCTTTGGCCGCACCACGGGTGGCCTGGTGCGCACCTACAAGACCGAAGACGCCGAGACCATCGTCGTGGCCCTGGGTTCGGTGCTGGGCACGCTGAAAGACACCGTGGACGAGATGCGCGCCGACGGCATCAAGATCGGTGTTCTTGGCATCCACTCCTTCCGCCCTTTCCCGCTGGCCGCCGTGCGGGAAGCGCTGCAAGGCGCCAAGCGCGTGGTGGTGCTGGAGAAGAGCTTTTCGGTAGGCCTGGGTGGTGTCGTGTCCAACGACGTGCGCCTGGCCCTGCACCGGCTGGGGCAACACGGCTACACCGTTATTGCCGGCCTGGGTGGCCGCGCCATCACCAAGGCCAGCCTGCACCGCACGCTGCGCGACGCCATTGCCGACAAACTGGAACCCACGACCTTCATGGACCTGGACTGGCGCATCGTGAACCGGCAGCTTGAACGCGAAAGGCAGATCCGCCGCAGTGGCCCGATTGCCGAAAACCTGCTGCGCGACGTCGGCCCCGTGTCGACAAAGGTGAGCTGACCATGAACGCTGTCAAGTTCTATCAAACCGGCACCTTCACGGTGGGCAACCGGCTGCTCGCACCCGAGCAACGCAGTGTGCAGGCCAGCACCGAGCGCAGCAATTCGCTCAACTCCGGCCACCGCGCCTGCCAGGGCTGCGGCGAAGCGCTGGGTGCACGTTACGCGGTGGACGCCGCCATGCGCGCCACAAACAACCAGCTCATTGCCGCCAACGCCACCGGGTGCCTGGAAGTCTTCTCCACGCCCTACCCGGAGACAAGCTGGCAGTTGCCCTGGATCCACTCGCTGTTTGGCAACGCCGCCGCCGTGGGCACGGGCATTGCTGCGGCGCTGAAGATCAAGGCCGTGAAGGCCGCGGCCGCCAGGGGTGAACCCAACGCGCTGCGTGCCATCAGCGACGTGCGTGTCATCGCCCAAGGCGGCGACGGCGGCACCACCGACATCGGCTTTGGCTGCCTGAGCGGCATGTTCGAGCGCAACGACGACGTGCTCTACATCTGCTACGACAACGAGGCCTACATGAACACCGGCGTGCAGCGCAGCAGCGCCACGCCGGCGGGCGCCCGCACGGCCACCACCATGGCCGTGGGCAGCGAACCCGGGGCCGAGTTTGGCAAGGGAAAGAACCTGCCACGCATTGCCATGGCGCACGAGATCCCCTACGTGGCCACCGCCACCGTGGCCGACCTGCGTGACCTGGAAGCCAAGGTCGAAAAAGCCATGAGCATCCGCGGTGCACGCTACCTGCACATCCTGGTGCCTTGCCCGCTGGGCTGGGGCGCGGCCAGCGCCGACACCATCAAGCTCGCCCGCCTGGCGCGTGAAACCGGCATCTTCCCGGTGTTTGAAGCCGAAGGCGGCGAGGTCACCAGCGTCACCAAGATCCGGCGCCGTGTGCCGGTGGACGAATACCTGCGGCCCCAGAAGCGCTTCGCCCACCTTTTTGGCACCAAGGGCCACCCCGAGATGCTGGCGCGCATCCAGGCCGATGCCGACAAGAACATCCGCCGCTTCAATCTGCTCGACGACGACGAGGTGACCGCATGAGCATGCAAAAACCCTTTGCCATCACGCTGGACCCAGGTTCGTCGCTGGCCAATAAAACAGGCTCGTGGCGCACCGAGCGCCCGGTCTACATTGACCGCTTGCCGCCCTGCAACGCCCAGTGCCCGGCGGGTGAGGACATCCAGGGCTGGCTCTTCCACGCCGAAAGCGGCAACTACGAAGCCGCCTGGCGCCACCTCACGCGCGACAACCCCTTCCCGGCGATCATGGGCCGGGTTTGTTATCACTCGTGTGAAGGCAAGTGCAACCGCGGCCAGGTGGACGCTCCCGTGGGCATCAACTCCGTCGAGCGTTTTCTGGGCGACGAAGCCTTGAAACAAGGCTGGAAGTTTGAGCCGCCAGCACAAGAGACCGGCAAGCATGTGCTGGTGGTGGGTGCCGGGCCTTCGGGCATGTCAGCGGCCTACCACCTGCGCCGCCTGGGGCACGCCGTGACCGTGGCCGAAGCCGGCCCGCTGATGGGCGGCATGATGC
>CAZUKT010000125.1:0-9855 GCA_964620975.1 uncultured Rubrivivax sp.
GAACACCACAACACTCATTGAACCAGGCACTTGTTCCTCAGACACCGGAAAAACCGGGTACACCACCGTCCTCGGCCACCGGGTTCCCCGGGTAGATGGCGCAGCAAAGGTGACCGGCTCAGCCATTTACGGCGACGACATCCAAAAGCTCAAGGCCCGCATCGAGACCGAGACCTACACGGCCAAGCGCGGCCGCAGCGCCAAGATGGACATCGTGGCCGAGTACAGCCGCCGCATCACCGGCGACTGCAAACTGGCGCGGCCCATGAAGGTGGTGGTGGACAGCGGCAACGGCATCCCCGGCGCCACCGCCCCGGCCATCTTGCGTGCCCTGGGCTGCGAGGTGATCGACTTGTATAGCCAAGTGGATGGTGATTTTCCCAACCACCACCCCGACCCCAGCAAACCTGAGAACCTGGCCGACCTCATCAAGGTCGTCAAGGCCACCGGCGCTGAAGTGGGCCTGGCCTTCGACGGCGACGGCGACCGCCTGGGTGTGGTCACCGCGCAAGGCAACATCATCTACCCCGACCGCCAGATCATGCTGTTTGCGCGCGACATCCTCAAGCGCAGGCGGGGATCGACCATCATCTATGACGTCAAGTGCAGCCAGCGCCTGCCGGTGGCCATCAAAAAGGCCGGTGGCAAGCCCTTGTTGTGGAAGACCGGGCACTCGCTGATCAAAGCCAAGCTGCGTGAAACCGGCGCCGCGTTTGCCGGTGAAATGAGCGGCCACTTGTTTTTTGGCGAACGCTGGTACGGCTTTGACGACGCCATGTACACCGCCGGCCGCTTGCTTGAAATATTGAGCCGCGAAAAGAACCCCAGCGCCCTGCTCGACGCGCTGCCGACGAGCTTTTCCACACCCGAACTGAACGTGCCCTGCGCCGAAGGCGAACACCATGCCGTGGTGGCCGAACTGCTGGCGCGTGTGGCCGACGGCCGGATGAAGTTTGACGGTGGTGAGGTGGGCACCATCGACGGCCTGCGGGTGGACTTTGCCGACGGCTTTGGCCTCATTCGCGGCAGCAACACCACACCGGTGCTGGTGCTGCGATTTGAAGGCCACACCCCAGAGGCCCTGCACCGCATTGAAGCGCAGTTCATGGACGCGCTGCGCAGCGTCAAGCCCGACGCGCAAGTGGCCGCTGCTGCGCACTAGTTCGCTGCATGCGGGCTGCCCTGGCGCGCGGCGCCTATTCGCTGCTGTTGCGTCTGGCCACGCCTGTCTATCTGGCGCGGCTTTGGTGGCGCGGCCGCGCCGAGCCGGCCTACCGCCAATGGTGGGGCGAACGGCTGGGTTTCAGTGCGCAGCCCGCGCCGCCAGGCCGGCTGTGGCTGCATGCGGTGTCTCTGGGTGAGACCCGCGCAGCCGCGCCGCTGGTCGACGCCTTGCGCACGCAGCAACCGGGCATTCGGCTGCTGCTGACACATGGCACGGCCACCGGCCGCGAAGCCGGCCGCGCGCTGCTGCACGACGGCGACGCCCAGGCCTGGTTGCCCTACGACACACCGGGTGCGGTGCGGCGTTTTCTGCGCCACCACCGGCCCGCCTTGGGCGTGCTGATGGAAACCGAGGTCTGGCCCAACCTGCTGCAAGAGGCCCGTGCCGCTGCTGTGCCGCTGGTGCAGGCCAACGCACGCTTGTCAGATCGCAGCGCGGCCAAGGGCCGGTTGCTGTCGGCCTTGATGCATCCGGCCATGGCCTGCTTCAATGCGGTGCTGGCGCAGACCGAGGCCGACGCGGCACGCTTGCGCGCATCCGGCGCACAGGGCGTGCAGGTGCTGGGCAACCTCAAGTTCGACATCGCGAGCAGGCCTGACTTGCTGGCGCGCGGCCGCGCCTGGCATGCTGCGCTGGGCCGCCCGGTGGTGCTGGCCGCCGTCACGCGCGAAGGTGAAGAAGCGCCGCTGCTGCAGGCCTGGCGCGCACTCCCCGCAGCGCGCCCGCTGCTGCTGCTGGTGCCGCGCCACCCGCAGCGTTTCGATGCGGTGGCGGGGCTGGTCGCGCAGGCCGGCTTGACGCTGGCGCGCCGCAGCGCCTGGGCCGAACTGCCGCCTGCCGATGCGGCCACCGCCGACGTCTGGCTGGGTGACAGCCTGGGCGAAATGCCGCTGTACTACGCCTGTGCCGACGTGGCCTTGCTGGGCGGCAGCTTTGCGCCGCTGGGTGGGCAGAACCTCATCGAGGCGGCGGCTTGCGGCTGTCCGCTGCTGATGGGGCCGCACACCTTCAACTTTGCACAGGCGGCCGAGCTGGCGCTGGCGGCGGGTGCAGCGCTGCGTGTGGCGGGCATTGAAGAAGCCGTGGCGCGTGCAGTGCAATTGCCGGGTTCGCCCGCCCAGGCGGCCATGTCGGCCCGGGCGCTGGCCTTTGCGGCCCAGCACCGGGGCGCGGCGCAGCGCATGGCGGCGCAGGTCCTCAGGCTCTGGCGCGGCTGATCGGCCACCAGCGTTGCCGGGTGGCCGCCGGCGCGGGGACACCAGCGCGGGGCGCCACTTGTGGGGACGTCAGCGCGGGTCGTCACCGTGGATGTGCAGCGCTTCCAAGAACCGCGACACCATGTTGTAGGCCGCAACGGTGGCCGCCAGTTCCACGGTCTGCTTTTCACCCAGATGCTGCTGCACGGCCAGCAGCGTGTCGCGGGGCACCTGGATCTGGCGTGTCATGGTGTCGCACAGCGCCAGCACGGCACGCTGGCGGGCGTCAAACACCGTGGCCTCGGGCCATGTGGGCAGGGCATCCAGTTGCGCGGGCGTCACGCCTTCTTGCAGCGCAATCGGGCCATGCTGCTGGGCTTCGTACGGCGCGCCATTGAGCTGCGCCACCCGCATGATCACCAGCTCACGCAGGTCTCCGGGCAGGCTCAGTTGCTGGCGCACGGCGGTCAGGAAACCCAGCCAACCGGCGGCCAGTGGCGGGCTGTGCAGCAGCATCTGGTAGATGTGCAGCACCTTGCCGCGTTCGGCCACGATGCGTTGCACCAGCGGCTGGGTATCTGGGTCGTGCAGGTTGGCGTAGGGCAGGTGGGCCATGGGGCAAGTCCTTGGGTGCGGGAACTGTGTGCTGAAAGTGCGCGCGGGTGTCAGATGCAGGAAAGAGGCGACGGCCTTGGGTGAAGGCCAAGGGTGACGGCAATGCTTGACGGCAATCGGCGCACGCCGTGGGTGCGGCCATTGTGGAGTCCGCGTTTACCTGCTGGTGCGGCCGCCGGCCGCCACGCCACACTGTGGGCATGACACACCTGCTCACCGCACTTCTGCTGGCCGCCGCAGCGGCCTTTGCCAATCCCGTTTGTGCCCAGGCCTGGCCGGGCAAACAGCCCATCAAGCTGGTGGCGGTGTTCCCGCCGGGTGGCTCGGTGGACCAGGTGGCGCGCATCCTGGCCGCGCCGCTGCAGCAGGCCCTGGGTCAAGCCGTGGTGGTGGACAACAAGGGTGGCGCATCGGGCTCCATCGGCACCGGCGCCGTGGCGGCGGCCGCGCCCGACGGCTATACCTTTGCGGTGGTGTTTGACACCCACGGCGTGAACCCCAGCCTGCAGCCCAACCTGCCGTTTGACACACGCAAGGACCTGGCCGCCGTGGCGTTGCTGGGCACCGGGGCCATGGTGCTGGCCACTTTCGCAGATTCGCCCTACAAGAACTTTGCCGACGTGGTGCTGGCCGCCAAGGCGGGCAAGAACGTCACCTACGGCAGCATCGGCTCGGGCAGCCTCGGACACCTGGCCGTCACGCTGCTGGCCAAGGGCGACAAACTGGACCTGGTGCACGTGCCCTACCGAGGCGGTGGCCCCTTGATGAACGATGCGTTGGCCGGCCACGTGCCGCTGAGCATTGGCTCGGTGTTCCTGACCAAACCGCACCTGGACAGCAAGCGCCTGCGTGCGCTGGCCGTCACCACCAGCAAACGGTCGGCCAAGCTGCCCGACGTGCCCACCGTCGCCGAAAGTGGCTACGCGGGTTTTGACGCCCCGGCCTGGTGGGCCGTGCTGGCACCGGCCAAGACACCGCCCGAGATCGTGAAACGTTTGAACGACGAGATCAACCGCGTGCTGGATCTGCCCGACGTGCGTGAAAAGTTGTCGGCGCAGGGCATCGACATCCACCGTGGCACACCCGAAGCGGCGCGTGTGTTCATAGAGCGCCAGATCGACATCTGGGCCAAGGTGGTCAAGGACAACGGCATCAAGGCCGACTGACGCCGCCGCTACCTGGAGTCTTGCTCCCTCGCCCCTTCGGGGAGAGGGGGGCAAACGCGGCCTCAGCCCCGCAGCACGTCCAGCGCCGGCAACCCGGCACTGCCCGGCAACACCCAGCCGTCCAGCGCCTTGCGTGGCACCTGCAGATGCTGCGCAAGTATCGGCCGCAGCACCTGGCGCAAGTCCGTGGTGATGCGCAGGTCACGCCCTTCAAACCGGTCTTTCCTGGCCAGGCCCGGCCAGTCGGCCAGCACCTGGCCGCCCTTGACGGCACCGCCGAGCAGCAGCGCGGCGCCGCCGGTGCCGTGGTCGGTGCCCTGAGTGCCGTTGATGGCCACTTCACGCCCAAATTCGCTGGCCACCAGCAGCACGGTGCGGCCCCAGGTGCCTCCGGCTTGCAGGCCCTGGTGCAGCGCGGCCAGCGTGGCGTCCAGCAGGCGCAAGTTGTTCGAAAGCGCACCATTGGGCGCCGCCTGGTTAGCGTGGGAATCCCAGCCGCCCATCTCCATCACCGCCACCTGCGAGTCGTGCTGCAAAAACTCAGCCGCCTTGCGTGCCAGTGTCACGGCGGCGCCCCGGCTGGGGCCTGGGCCGGCTTTCCGGGCGTCGTCCATGGCCTGCGGGTTGGCCGCCATGCCGGGCTGGGCACGCAGGTCGCGCGCGCGCATCAAGGCTTGCGCCAGCACCGGGTCGTTGCGGTACATCGACTCCAGCCGCGCCACCAGGTCGGCCGAAGGCTCGGGCAGTGCCGAAGGGGCCCAGGTGTCCACTTCGGCCGGCCCGCGCAACACCAGCGGCACGGCGGTTTCCAGCGCCACGGCCTTGATGGGCGACGCCGCCGCCGTGCTGGCCAGCGCCCGGCCCAGCCAGCCGGTGGACAACTCGTAAGGGCGCGTGCCACCGCTTTCAAGCACCTGCTGCGCGTCAAAGTGAGAGCGTTCCCGGTAGGGCAGGCCCACCGCGTGCAGCACCGCCACTTCGCGCCTGGCGTACAGCGCGTGCAACTGCGGCAGCAGCGGGTTCAGGGCAAAGGTGGCGTCCAGTGGCAGGGGCTCGCCCACCCAGGTGGCCAGCGCGCCCCGTGCGTCAGCAAAGGCCGGGTCACCCAGTGCGGGCACGGCCGTCAGCCCGCACATGCCGCCACGCAGAATGAGCATCACAAAGCGGTTGCCGGTGTCGGGCTTGGCGGCGCCGGCAGCGGCCAGGCTGAGACGCGCCCAGGGGGCCAGCGCCATGCCTGCCAAAGCGGCGCGCAAGAGGTGTCGACGTGTGTGCATGGGGAGCCTCTTGCGCTTGACTAGCGGCGTTGGAATTCGGGTGCCAGCAGCAACAGCGCCAGCGCCTGCGGGCCGTCGGCCGCACGTTCGATCTGGCGCCGCGTGGCTTCTTGCAGCAGCGGGCCCAGGCTGGCGCTGGCCAGCGCCCGTGCGTCCACCTGGCGGCCCCACAAGCCGGCCACGCGGGTGGCCCATTCCACGCGTTTCCACACCGCGTCGGGCCCCAGCCATTCTTCGGCCCGGTCGGGCCAGCCTGCGGGCGAGGGCGCCGCTTGCAGACGCTGGCCAAGCTGGGCCGCGCCGCCGTCGGCCTGCCGCGCAAAGGCCTTGTCGCCCAGTTGCAGCAGGCGTGCGCTGCTGATGACAAATTCTTCCGGCGTCTTCAGTTTGGCGGGTTGCTGCGCCCAGGCCTCGGGGGCCAGCACCAGGGCGCGGTAGAGGCTGCTCAAGTCGCCGCCGGTACGGCTGAAGTCGGCGGCCAGCGCGGCCACCAGCGCGGGCGGTGGGTCGTCGGCCACAAAGTGCCGCGCCAGCTTGGTGGCAATGAAGCGCGCGGTGGACGGGTGCACGGCCAGGTCGTGCAGCAGCGTGTCCAGCGCGGCTGGGCCTTCGGCGTAGCGTTTGCCCAGCACGGTCTTGGTGCCGGGCTGGTGCCAGTTGGGCTCAAAGCGGAAAGTGGGCGCGCCGGGCGTTGTGGTGGCGGCGGCCGCCAGCTCACGCAGGGGCACGCGCCAGCCGGTCAGCACGGCGGCAAAGGCGGTCACGTCGGCCTGTGTGTAGCCGCCCCAGCCGCCATAGGCCGCGCCGCCACCGGACACGCCCAGGGTGTGCAGCTCCAGCACCTCGCGGGCCAGGTTTTCGTTCAGGCCGGTGATGCGCGGCGTGGGGTCGCCAGCCGTGCGGGGCCGGCGCGCCAGGCGGCGCACCACGGCGGAATCGGGCCCGGCAGAGTTGTCGTTGTCCAGGTAACGCAGCATGCCGGCGTGCAACACGGCCGCACGCAGCAGCGCCTCAAAAGTGCCGGCAATGTGCGGGCGTATGGCTTCGCGTTCAAAGGTGCCCACGATGCCCCGTGCGCTGCCCTTGGCACTGCTGACGGTGAAGTGGTTGGCCCAGAAAAGCGCCAGCCGTTCGGCAAAGGGCCGTGTGCTCATGGCGGCGGTGGCCAGGCGGGCGCGCACATCACCCTGCACCAGGGCCCTGAAGCTGGCGGCGAACTGCGGCTCGGTGGTTGGTGCGTTCGGTGGTGCGCCCGGTGGTGCGTTCGGTGGCCCGTCGGTGCGGGTGGCCGCCGCGCCGGCAGGCGCCATGTCGGCATCGGCCAGGTTCGACAGTGTCGCCAGGGTTGGGCCGGCACCGGGCGGGGCGGCCGCGCCCGACTTGGCGGCAATTTGCCGCTGTTGCCGCACGACATCGGCAAAACGGCGCAGGCCTTCCACGCCTTGGGGCAGATCGTGGCCACGCTGGGGCTCGGCCGGTCCAATCTGCGCCAGCAGCCAGCCGGGTGCGTCGCGGCCTATGCCTTGCAGGCTGGGCTCACCCAGGCCAAAGCGGTGGGCGGCGATGGCGGCGGCCAAGTCGGGGGCCAGGTCTTGGGTGGGGCTGCGGCTCATGGGCGGGTCTCCATGGGCCGCAGTGTGGCCGTTTGCCGCGTGGCGCGGCGTGGCTGGTGGGTTAAGAAAGGTGTCGCCAGCGCACAAACGGTGGGCCCGGCATCACCGGGCCCACGCTCAGCCGACTACTTGGCCAGCAGGCGGCTGATGGTTTCCACGTCGGCCGCAGAAAGCTGGCCCGATGCCTGGCGCAGCTTCAGGCTGCCCACCAGCACGTCGTAACGCGCCTTGGCCAGGTCACGCTGGGTGCTGAAGAGCTGGGTCTGCGCGTTGAGCACGTCCAGGTTCACACGCACGCCCACCTTGTAGCCCAGTTGCGTGGCTTCAAGCGCCAGGCGGCTTGACGACTCGGCCGCTTCCAGCGCCTTGACCTGCGCCAGCCCCGACTGCACACCAAAGTAGGCCACGCGCGTGCCCTGGGCCACGCCGCGGCGGGCGGCTTCCAGGTCGTTGCGCGACTTTTCTGTCAGTGACAGTGTTTCCTTGATGCGGTTCTGCGTGGCGCCGCCTGTGTACAGCGGCCAGTTGAGCTGCACGCCGATGCTGGCGCTGTTGCTGGTGCCGGCAGTGCCAAAGCGCGAACCGCGTGAATCGCTGGCGCCCACCGAGGCCACGGCGTCCACCGTGGGCATTTCGGCGGCGCGGGCCTTGGCGGTTTCAAGCTGCGCCACTTCAAGGCCGACGCGGGCGCGGCGCACGCTGGGGTGCTGCTGGTCGGCCACGGTGACCCACTCTTCGGCGTTGGCCGGCACCGGCGCGGGCAGCACCACGGGCACCAGCAGCGGCTTGGGTTGCACGCAGGCGCGGCCCACCAGGGTGTCCAGGGCAATGCGTTTGTTGCCCAGGTCGTTTTCAGCGGCCAGCTCCTGGAAGGTGGCCAGGTCAAAGCGGGCCTGCACTTCACGCGTGTCGGTGATGGTGGTGGTGCCCACTTCAAAGTTGCGCTTGGCCGAAGCCAGTTGCTCGGTGATGGCGGTCTTGTTGGTGCGGGCCGTGCCCAGTGCGTCTTGCGCACCCAGCACGTCAAAGTAGGCCTGGGCCAGGCGCACCACCAAGTCTTGCTCGGCGGCGTCCAGTTCGGCCTGTGCCGACAGCAGGGTCTTGCGCGACTGTTCGATCGTCACGCCGTTGGCGCGGTTGAACAGCGGGTAGCGGCCGTTGATCGACGCGCCGGCCGACTGGCTGGTGTCGGCCGCCACCTTGGGGGGGTCGGCGCGTGTCACTGCGGCGTTGGCGCTGAGCGCGGCCGAAGGCCTGGCCAGCGCGTCGCTTTGTGCCACGCGGTACTGCGCCGAATCGGCATTGGCGCGGGCGGCCAGGTAGGTGGCGTCAAAAGCACGCGCGGCGTCGTAAAGCTCTTGAAGACTCTGGGCGCTGGCCAGGCCGGGCAGCGCACCAAGCACCATCGCGGCAGCGGCGGCCAGGGCAGCAGGCATCAGCCGGCGTGATGAAGTGGAGCGCATGCGGTTTCCTTGTGACATTCAGACAGGCAATTCAGTAACGTGGCACCGCCGGGTCCACGTGGGTGGACCAGGCCTCTATGCCGCCGGCGAGGTTATAGACCTGCTCATAACCCTGGCGCTGCAGGTATGCGACGACTTGCGCGCTGCGCGCGCCGTGGTGGCAGATACAGACGACGGGCTGCGAACGCGGAATCTCGGCCAAGCGCAGCGGCACCGTGGCCATGGCCACGTGCAGGGCCTGCGCCGGGGCCACCGGCACGCGGGCGGCCTGCAGTTCCCAAGGCTCGCGCACGTCCAGCAGCACGGCCTTGGGGTCGGCCTGCAACAGCGACTGGGCGTCGGTGGGGTGCAAATGCGCCACTTGCATCAGAAGTGAAAGCGCGTGGGCTCGGCAAAGCCTTCAAGCCGGGGTGCGACCGTGTCAAACAGGTCACGCTCGGACCAGGCCGCTTCGGACGCCCGTGTGTACAGGCGGGCACGCATCACCGGCTCCTGGCCCACCACGGTGGCCAGGCGGCCGCCGACCTTCAGCTGCTGCAGCAGCGCACGGGGTGCCTCGGGCACCGAGCCCGACAGCAGGATCACGTCAAACGGCGCCTCGGACGGCAGGCCCAGCGCACCCTGCGCTGCCGTGACTTGCAGCACCGTGGCGTTGGCCACGCCGTTGCGCTGCAGGCTGTCGCGTGCCATTTGCACCAGGGCCGGGCGGCATTCGAGCGAATAGACGTGCTGTGCGCGGTGGGCCAGCAGCGCGGCCATGAAGCCCGAGCCGGTGCCCACTTCCAGCACGGTTTCATGGCGCTGCACTTGCAGCTCTTGCAGCAGGCGGGCTTCCACCTTGGGCTCCAGCATGGCCGGGCCGGTGGGCTCACCCGGCACCAGCGGCACCTGCGTGTCCACAAAGGCCAGCGCACGCAATGCTGGTGGCACAAAGTCTTCGCGGCGCACCGTGGCCAGCAGCGAAAGCACGGCCTGGTCCAGCACATCCCAGGGGCGGATCTGCTGCTCGATCATGTTGAAACGGGCGATTTCGGTGTTCATGGTTTATACCGTGTAGGGTATCAGAATTCGACTTGTCACGATTTTAGGCACTGTGCTTGACAGCAGCCTGAGCGCCAGCGGGCGCCGCAGCCTGGCGTTTGAAGCCGCGTTGGGCCCAGGCGCCCAGGTCGTCGAGCCAGCAATACACCACCGGCACCACCACCAGGGTCAGCAGCGACGAGGTAATGACGCCGCCGATCACCGCCTGCCCCATGGGCGCACGTTGCTCCGAGCCTTCGGTCAGCGCAAAGGCCAGCGG
>CAZUKT010000126.1:0-3634 GCA_964620975.1 uncultured Rubrivivax sp.
GATGTCTGGCCGGCTGCGTTGGCGGAGCAGTATCGCGCCGACGATCGGGCGGTGGTTGGGGTCGGTGCTCTGGTGGATGACACGTGCGCCCGTGCTCCACTTGGCCATGGGCTTGCTCATCAGCAATGAAATGATGGCGCCGCCGAAGCCCATGATCAGAGCAAAGCCCAGCAGCGAGCCCAGGTTCAGGCCGTTGGCGGTGAGGAAGCGGTTGACGCCCAGCAGGCTGGCGGCCAGCCCCAGCACCAGCATGACGGCCAGGTTGGTAACGACGAACAGCAGGATGCGTTTCATGGCAGTGGCGGCCGGCATTGAACCGGCTTTGAATAACGGACAAGCGCAGATGTTAGGGCGGCGGCCCGGCTTTCAAGCAGGCCCGCACGGCGTGGGGTCTTGACGGGTGCCAGGCCCGGAGCAGGCGCCAGAAGCACCTGCATCGCTGCGCAGCGTGACACGCCGCGTGGCGGAGTCACCGGCGCAAGCGCACCTGCGAAGGCTTGTCGGCCGGCAACAACTCAAACTGGTCCGACAACTGCGAAAAGAGCTTCAACGACGAGCTGTTCTTGCCCAGCAATTGCGCCTCACGCAGCCGCTGCACCGCCACGTTGAGCGCCAGGCTCTGGCCGGCACCCAGTTCGGGCAGGCAGGCCATCACCGACTGCATGGACGCGCCCGTGCGGCCTTGGGACTGCGCCGCTGCCGGCAAAGCGTCACGGCCAGCATCGCGACCGGCGCTGCGGCTGCGCGGTGCGTTGCGACCCGCCTGCGCGGGGGCAAACGCTGCCACCGACGGAGCGGGTGCCGTCACTGGCATCGCCGAAGGCGCGGCCACTGGCACATCGGCCGGCGTCACGTCAGCCGCCTTGCTGCTCTTGCGTGCAGCGGTCTTGCGCGGCGCGGCCTTGGCACGTACTGCCGTGCCGGCTGCCTTCTTGGCGGCCGGCACTTTCTTGGCGGCGGCCACCTTGGGTGCAGCAGGTGGCTTGGCGGCGGCCGGCTTGCGCGCGGCCTTGCGTGCCGGCGCGGTGCGGCCTTCAGCGGGCGCGCCCTTGTGGTGTTCCAGCACGGTGAAATCGTCGTAGACGTCCTGCGTCTCGTCGCCGGTCTTGCCGCTTTGGCCGATGCCGCGCACCACGCAGCCCTTTTCGCGCAAGCGGTGCACCAGCGGCGCAAAGTCGCTGTCTGACGAAGCGATCACCACCACGTCGGGCCGCTCGGCCAGCACCAGGTCAATGGCGTCCACGGCCAAGGCGATATCGGTGCTGTTTTTGCCCGCTGCCAGATTGACCATGGGCTTGATGCCCAGGCGCTTGAAGATGGCCTGGTGCTTGACCGCACCTTCGGCCGTGCAGTAGGCGCGGCGCACGTGCAGCGCGCCGTGCTGGTTGAGCAGCAGGCGCACGGCCTGCTCCATCACGTCCACCGACACGTTGTCGGCGTCGATGAGCAGCATCACGCGGTCGGTGGTCATGGTGCCCGCCCGGCCGTCCGAAGGGCACCATGCGGCCTACTGGGAGCCTGCGAACGACGTGAGCTTGAGGGTTTCATTCTTGTTTCCAGTTCAAGGTGTCGCCGGCTCGAAACGGCTTGATCAGGGCATCGCCGAAGGGCAGCGCCTCGGGCACGGTCCAGGTTTGGCGGCGCAGCGTCACCGTGCCCGCATTGCGCGGCAGGCCGTAAAAGTCGGCGCCAAAGTGGCTGGCAAAGCCTTGCAGCTTGTCCAGCGCGCCCGCGGCGTCAAAGGCTTCTGCATACAGTTCCAGCGCAGCAGGCGCGGTGTAGCAGCCGGCGCCGCACACCGATTGCTCCTTCATGGCCGCTGCGTGTGGCGCGCTGTCGGTGCCCAGAAAAAAGCGCGGGCTTCCTGAAGTGGCCGCCGCCACCAGCGCCTGGCGGTGGCGCTCTTTCTTCAGCACCGGCAGGCAGTAGTAGTGCGGGCGCAAGCCGCCAATGAAGAGCGCGTTGCGGTTGTAGAGCAAGTGGTGCGCGGTGAGCGTGGCTGCGGTGTTGGGCCCGGCTTCGGCCACGTACTGTGCTGCATCGGCGGTGGTGATGTGTTCAAACACCACCTTCAGCTCTGGCATGTCGCGCCGCAGAGGCTGCATCACACGGTCAATGAACACGGCCTCGCGGTCAAAGATGTCCACGTCGGGGTCGGTGACCTCCCCGTGCACCAGCAGCAGCAGGCCGTGTTTGTGCAGGGCCTGCAGGGTGGGGTAACACTTGCGCAGGTCCGTGACACCGGCGTCACTGTTGGTGGTGGCACCTGCCGGGTAGAGCTTGAAGGCCACCACACCGGCCGCTTTGGCGCGGGCTACTTCGTCGGGCGGCGTGTTGTCGGTGAGGTACAGCGTCATCAGCGGCGTGAAGCCGCTTCCTTCCGGCAAGGCCTGCATGATGCGCTGCCGGTAGGCCGCAGCAGCGGCGGCAGTGGTCACCGGCGGCCGCAGGTTGGGCATGACGATGGCGCGGCCAAATTGGCGCGCCGTGGCGGGCAGCACGGCCGCCATCGCGGCGCCGTCGCGCAGGTGCAGGTGCCAGTCGTCGGGGCGCGTGAGGGTGATCACATCGGGCATCTGGGGATTCTCGCACCCGAGGTCTGGACGACCCCGCTGCACGTCACCGCCCAAACCGCTGATCAGTGCTGAAGAATCTTGGACAAGAAGTCCTTGGCGCGCGGCGAACGTGCGTCGGGGTCGCCAAAGAAGGCTTCCTTCTTGCAGTCTTCGACGATTTTGCCGTGGTCCATGAAGATGACCCGGTGGCTCACCTTCTTGGCAAAGCCCATTTCGTGGGTCACCACCATCATGGTCATGCCTTCGGTGGCCAGCTTGACCATCACGTCCAGCACCTCGCCCACCATTTCAGGGTCCAGCGCCGACGTGGGCTCGTCAACCAGCATCACGATCGGGTCCATGCTCAGCGCGCGCGCAATGGCCACACGCTGCTGCTGGCCGCCGCTGAGCTGGCCGGGAAACTTGTCCTTGTGCACCATCAGGCCCACGCGGTCGAGCATCTTCAGGCCGCGCGCCTTGGCGTCGTCCACGCTGCGGCCCAGCACTTTGATCTGCGCCAGCGTCAGGTTCTCAGTCACCGACAGGTGCGGGAAGAGTTCAAAGTGCTGGAACACCATGCCCACACGCGCACGCAGCTTGGGCAGGTTGGTCTTGGGGTCGGTCAGGCTGATGCCATCGACCGTGATGTCGCCCTTTTGAAAAGGCTCCAGCGCATTGACCGTCTTGATGAGCGTGCTCTTGCCGCTGCCCGACGGGCCGCACACCACCACCACCTCGCCTTTGTGGATGGCGGTGGTGCAGTCGGTGAGCACCTGGAAAGTGCCGTACCACTTGGAGATGTTGTTGATGGCGATCATGGTGGCTGGCCCTGTTATCGAATGATGGCGATCTTGTGCTGCAAGCGGCGCACGGTCATGCTCAGGCTGAAGCAGATCACAAAGTACAACACTGCGGCCACGAGGTAGGTTTCTACCGGCCGGTTGAAGTTCTTGCCCGCGATCTCAAAGCCCTTGAGCAGGTCGTAGGCGCCAATGGCATACACCAGTGAAGTGTCCTGGAACAAGATGATGGTCTGCGTCAGCAGCACAGGCAGCATGTTGCGAAAGGCCTGCGGCAAG
>CAZUKT010000126.1:3644-9824 GCA_964620975.1 uncultured Rubrivivax sp.
TGGCTGTAGGTCATGCCCACGGCGTAGCCCGCATAGACCTGGCCCTTGGGCACGCTCTGGATTTCGGCGCGCATGATCTCGCTGTAGTAGGCGGCCTCAAACAGCGTGAAGGTGATCATGGCCGACAGCTCGGCGCCCAGCGGTTTGCCCGTGAGCAGGGGGATCAGCAAAAAGAACCACAGGATCACCATCACGAGCGGGATGCTGCGCATGGTGTTGACATAGGCCGCGGCCGGCATCACGAGCCACTTCTTGCCCGACAGGCGCATGAGGGCGAGCAAGGTGCCCAGCACGATGCCGCCGATCATGGCCACCAGCGTGAGCTGCACCGAGAAGATGAGGCCCTTGATGACGAAGCTGGAAACCACCGCCCAGCTGAAGAAGGAGAAGTCCAGGTTCATGTCACTTGCCCCCGATCATGCCGGGCACATGCACACGGTTTTCAATGACCAGCGCAATGCGGTTGATGGCAAACGCCGAGACAAAGTAGAGCGCCGTCACCGCCAGGTACATCTCTACCGGGCGCGAGGTTTCTTCACCGGCCTGCATGGCAAACATCGTCAGCTCGGCGATGCTCACGGCAAAGGCCACCGACGAGTTCTTGATGATGTTCATGCTCTCGCTGGTGAGCGGCGGCACAACGATGCGAAACGCCATGGGCAGCAGCACGTAGCGGTAGGTCTGCGGCAGCGTCAGGCCCATGGCCAGGCCCGCGTATTGCTGGCCACGCGGCAGGCTCTGGATGCCGGCCTTGACCTGCTCGGAGATGCGCGCGCTGGTGAAAAAGCCCAGCGCCAGCACCACCAGCATGAAGCTCGGGAAGGCCTGCAACGCCGGGATGATCGACGGCACCACGTGGTACCAAAGAAAGATCTGCACCAGCAGCGGTATGTTGCGGAAGAGCTCGGTCCAGGCATTGCCCACAAACACCAGCCGCTTGTCGGGCACGGTGCGCAAGATGCCCATCAGTGACCCCACAAACAGCGCCACCACCAGCGCCAGCGCGGCCACGCTCATGGTCCAGCCCCAGGCCGAGAGCAGCCAGTTGAGATAAGTGATGTCGCCACCACGCCCAAAACAACTGGCCACCGCGTCGCCGCTGGTGGTTTCCTTGCAGAAGACCTGCCAATCCCAAGCCATGTGCCACCTGCGGTGAGGGCCCGCCATGTGGCGTGCACTTGAAAAGGGCCGTTGCGCCCTGCGGGGCGCAACGGGTGCGTCAGACGCCGGCCTTACTTCTTGGCCAGGTAGTCTTCAACCGGATTGTCGTTGGGCGCGGCCCACGCCGCCTTGGTGGCCACGCTCACGGGCAGGCCCACGCGGGTGTTGCTGGGAGGGATGGGCTGCACAAACCACTTGTCATAGACCTTGCCGATCTCGCCCGACTTCATCATGGCCATCAGGCTGTCGTCCACGGCCTTCTTGAAGGCCGGGTCGTCCTTGCGGATCATGATGGCGATGGGCTCCACCGACAGCACTTCACCCACGATCCTGAAGTCGGCGGGGTTCTTGGCCTTGGCGATGTTGCCGGCCAGGATCTGGCCGTCCATCACAAAGGCGTCGGCACGGCCGGTTTCCATCAGCAAGAAGCTGTCGGCGTGGTCCTTGCCGAAAACTTCCTTGAAATCCACGCCTGCAGCGCGCTCGTGTTTGCGCAGCAGTTGCACCGACGTGGTGCCCGTGGTGGTGGCCACGTTCTTGCCGTTGAGCTGGGCAATGCCGGTAATGCCAGAGCTGGCCTTGACCGCGATGCGCACTTCTTCAACGAAGGTGGTGACCGCAAAGCTCACGTCCTTCTGGCGCGTGGCGTTGTTGGTGGTGGAACCACACTCGATGTCCACGGTGCCGTTTTGCACCAGGGGAATGCGGTTTTGCGACGTCACGGGCTGGTACTTCACGTCCAGCTTGGCCAGGCCCAGCTTCTTTTGCACGTCGGCCAGCACGTGCTGGCACAGCTCGACGTGAAAGCCCGCGTACTTGCCGTCACCCAGCGTAAACGACAGGGCGCCCGATGACTCGCGCACACCCATGGTCGCCGAGCCGGTGTCCTTGATCTTGGCCAGGGTGTCTGCAGCATGCGCTGCGCCGGAAGCCAGCAACGCCAGGGCTGCAACGGCAAACAAGGTCTTCTTCATGAACTGTCCTTTGGTCAGGGAGTGGTGTCGGAGCGGCAAAGTGCGACACAAAGCCGCGCATTCTAGAAAGCCGGTATGCGCATCGGATCAGGTAAAAGCCCGCGCTCGCCGCAGGTGCCATGCACCCCTGATGCAAACGCCGGGCCAGCTTGTGCGGTGCACCGGCCAGCCCCCAGGGTTTCCCGCATGGCCGCGCAATGTAGCGGTGCTGCGGCCGCCGTGCCAATGCCGTTTGGCGCGTGCCGCATGCAGGCCATGCATGACGAATCAGGGTTCGCCCTGGGTACCCAGAAACTCCCACAGCGCCTGCACACCTGGTTTGACGTGCCGCGCCGATTCGGGCCGTTCGCGGTAGATGCGCACGTCCATGGTCACTGACAGCGGCCCGGCCGGCGCGGCCGGCACCAGGCGGCGCGACTTGAGTTCCTTGCGCACCGAGCTTTGTGGCAAGAAGGCCAGGCCGTGGCCTTCAAGTGCCATCGCCTTCAGGCCTTCGGCCATGTCGGTTTCGTAGATCGGGTCGAGTTGCAAAGGCTGCCCGGCGTTCTTGAGAATCACTTCCACCAGCCGCGCCATGTAGGCACCCGAGGCATAACTCAGGAATGGCAGCCGCTCGCCGGGCCGGCCGGGCAGGCTGCCCAGCGGCCGGCCGTCCGGGCCGGCCTTGGCGTAGGGCGCGAGCGTCTCGGTGGACAGCGGCAGCATCTCGTAGCGGTCGTCGCTCAGGCGCAGCGGCTGGCTCGGGTGGTGGTAGGCGATCAGCAGGTCGCATCCGCCTTCGGTGAGCCGCAGCGCGGCGTCGTGCACGTTCAGCGCCGTCAGCCGCGTCTTCACGGCGCCGAAGCTCTGCCGCAGCTCCATCAGCCAGTGCGGAAAGAACGTGAACGCCAGCGTGTGTGGCACCGCGAACTCGATCATGTCCTGCCCGGCCGCCTGGTGGCTGCGCATCATGTTGCGCGTGGCCTGCAGGGCGTCCAGCACTTCCAGCGCCTGCGCGTGCAAGGTTTCGCCCGCCGGCGTGAGGCGTGTGGGGTAGGAACTGCGGTCCACCAGGTCGATGCCCGCCCAGGCCTCCAGCGCCTGGATGCGACGCGAAAACGCCGGCTGCGTGACATGCCGCAGCTGTGCCGAGCGCGAGAAGCTGCGCGTCTCGGCCAGGCTCACAAAGTCTTCGAGCCACTTGGTTTCCATCGCGGCGCAGTGTATCGGCGGCGGCCGTGCGCAATGCTCGGTGCCAGCCCTGGGGCACAACGCCGGTGTGTGGGCAAGGGCCAAGGCGCGCTAGGATGCACGGGTCCGATCAACTCCGCGATGGAACCCCCATGACCCGCCACACCCACCGCCTTGCCTCCGTCAATGCCCTGACCATGATGCCCCTGGCCCTGCTGCTGGCCGCGCTGGCCATGCCGGCCGTGGCCGCCAGTTCGGCGTCTTCCGCGTCGTCTGAAAGCGTGTCCACGTCCGTGGGCAGCTTTTCCACTTCGTTCGAGAAATCCAGCAACAGCTCGTCTGGCAAAGACGCCAACGTGGCTGAAGGTGAATACCGCATCGTTGAAGTGGCCGACGCCACGCAGCGCCCCGGCGCCATGCGCCTGAAGCTGCAGGCCGTGGCCAAACCCGGCGCCGAAAACGAGTTTTACCTGTACCTGCCGCGCCAGGCACTGGACCAGGGCCGCCTGGCTGAAGGCCAGATCATCACGGCCAAGCACCGCGCCTATGGCATGGAGTTCGCCAAGGCCGCCAACGCCTTTTTCCTGGTGGTCAAGGACGCCTGGTACAACGAACTGAGCACCAAGGCCATCACGCTTTGATGGTCCGCAACCCCAGCTGGCGGGGCCAGTTGGGGCTTGCTCTGGATGGCCCCGCCAGGCCAGGCCGGGCCGGGCTGGTTCTGCTTGGCAACTGGCGCGGCTGGCTGTGTGCCGCGGCCTTGGCGGCCGCGCTGGCGCCACCCGCGCACGCGGGCATCACCCGCTACTGCGACAAACCCGGCGCGCTCAACGCCGCCCAGCACGACAAGATGTTCCGCTTTGGTGCGGTCATCAAGGACGAGCTTGAAAAGTCCGGCGCGCGCGTGGCGCTGATCGCACGGTCAGGCACCGACCTGAGCCGCTTTGGCGTGCGCTATTCCCACGCCGGCTTCAGCCTCAAGGCCAGCCCCGACACGCCGTGGGCCGTGCGCCAGCTGTACTACGCCTGCGAAGAAAACAAGCCCCTGATCTTTGACCAGGGCATGGCCGCCTTTCTGCTGGGCACCAACGAGCCCGACCTGGGATATGTGTCTGTGCTGCTGCTGCCCCAGGCGCCTGCAGACCAGTTGGAGCACGCGGCGCTGGACAACGCCACCGCGCTGCAACTGCTGGGCGGCACCTACAGCGCCAACAGCTACCCCTTCAGCGACCGCTATCAAAACTGCAACCAGTGGGTGGCCGAAATCCTGGCCAGCGCCTGGGGCACCTTGCCAGGTGCCGGTGCCGGCAGCGCCCGCCAGCAAGCGCAGGCCTGGTTGCGGGCCGAAGGCTACGTGCCGCAGGTCATGGACGTGGGCTGGCGGCCGCTGATGTGGCTGGGCAGCCTCATCCCCTGGGTCAACAGCGACGACCACCCCGATGAAGACACTGCACAGGCGCTGTACCGCGTCAGCATGCCGGCCTCACTGGAGCGTTTTGTGCAGGCCCGCCACCCTGGCACCACGCGGCTGGAGATCTGCCACAACGAGCGGCATGTGGTGGTGCGGCGGGGTTGGGTGCCAGTGGCCGAAGGCTGCGAGCCCGGCCCCGAGGACACGGTCATTCCCTACGACTGACGGCGCGCCGGGGCCGGGCGCCCCGATGTGTCACAGATCCTGGCCGCTTTGCTGCAGCCGCCACATCTCGGCATAGCACCCGCCCAACGCCAGCAGTTCGGCATGCGGGCCACGCTCCACCACTCGGCCGGCCTGCAGCACCACGATCTCGTGCGCGTCCACCACCGTGCTCAGGCGGTGCGCAATGACCAGCGCCGTCTTGCCCTGCGACACGCTGCGCAGTTCGGCCTGAATGGCACGTTCGTTGGCCGAGTCCAGCGCCGAGGTGGCCTCGTCAAAGATCAGCACCGGCGGGTTCTTCAGCAGCGTGCGCGCAATCGCCACGCGCTGCTTTTCGCCGCCACTGAGCTTCAAACCGCGCTCGCCCACCATGGTGTCGTAACCCTTGGGCGTGCTGGCGATGAAGTCGTGGATGTGCGCGGCCTTGGCCGCCGCTTCCACCTCGGCCCGCGTGGCGCCGGGGCGGCCGTAGGCGATGTTGTATTCCACCGTGTCGTTGAACAGCACCGTGTCCTGCGGCACGATGCCGATGGCCGCGCGCAGGCTGGCCTGCGTGACCTGCCGGATGTCCTGCCCGTCGATGGTGATGCGCCCGCCCGTCACGTCGTAGAAGCGGAACATCAGCCGCGCCAGCGTGGACTTGCCCGCGCCCGAGGCGCCGACCACGGCCACGGTGCGCCCGGCCGGGATCTCGAAGCTCACGCCGTGCAGGATGGGCCGGTCCGGGTCGTAGGCGAAGTCCACGGCCTCGAAGCGCACCGTGCCCTGGCGCACCTGCAGCGGCGAGGCGCCGGGCGCGTCGTCCACCTCGCGGTGGCGGCCGAGCAGGCCGAACATCTTGTCCAGGTCGGTCAGGGCCTGCTTGATCTCTCGGTACATCACGCCCAGGAAGTTCAGCGGGATGTAGAGCTGGATCATGAAGGCGTTGATCATCACCAGGTCGCCCAGCGTCATGCGCCCGTCCACCACGCCCTGCGTGGCGCGCCACAGCATGGCCACCAGGGCGGTGGCGATGATGACCTGCTGGCCGATGTTGAGCACGCTCAGCGTGGTCTGGCTCTTCAGCGCCGCACGGCGCAGCTGCTCCAGGCTCTCGTCATAGCGCTTGGCTTCGAAGGCCTCGTTGCCGAAGTACTTCACCGTCTCGTAGTTCAGCAGCGAATCGATGGCCTTGGTGTGCGCCGTCGAGTCGAGCTCGTTCATGCGGCGGCGGAACTGGGTGCGCCACTCGGTCACGGG
>CAZUKT010000127.1:0-9524 GCA_964620975.1 uncultured Rubrivivax sp.
CCTCTCGGTGGACGGCATCATCACCACGGCCGACACGCTGGTGGGCAGTGTCACCGCGCCGGCGCTCGCCGCCGGCACACAGCAGGTGCTGGCCGCCGATGCAAGCATTCCGGCCACCCTGGCCGTCGGCAACTACTTTGTCGGCGCCGTGGTCGACCCGGCCAACGCCATCGGCGAGGGCGATGAGACCAACAATGCGCGGGCCGGCAACGTGGTGGCAATCAGCAACTTCGCCACCGACCTGATCGCCACAGCGGTGGCGGGGCCAGCGACCGCCTTTACTGGCGACGTGGCCACCGTGTCCGTCACGGTCAGAAACCTCGGCACCACCGCCGCTCCGGCATCGACGCTTTACCTCTTCGTGGCGTCCAACCCCGCCGTCAGCGGCACTTACGTCCTCATCGGTCAGCCGTCGGTCGGCGCGCTGGCGGGCGGCGCTCAGCAGATTGTCAGCGGCTCGTACCCGATCCCGGTGACGCTGCCTCCGGGCACCTACACCATCGTGGCCCAGGCCGACGGCCCCAATAGCATCATCGAGACCAACGAGGCCAACAATACCGGCGTCGGCAACCTGATGACCACGTCGACACGCAATGTCGATCTGACACTCACCAGCGTCACCAGCCCGACTACAGCCAAGAACGGGGCTTCGATCAGCCTCAGCGCAAACGTCAAGAACCTGGGCACGGCCAGCGCCCCGGCGTCGACAATCCGCTGGTACCTGTCGACCGACAGCACCATCACGACGGCCGACATCCCGTTGGCCAGCGTCTCCACGGCGGCGCTGAATGCCGGCTCGTCGCGCAGCGTCAGCGTCACCACCACCGTGCCGGTCGGCGTGGCCGCTGGCTCCTACCGCATCGGCGCCATCGTCGACCCGGACAACCTGGTCGCGGAAACCAACGAGACCAACAACGCCCGGGTCAGCACCAGCACGACCGCGGTCAGCTACACGGCCGACCTCGTGATGACAGCCGTCTCCGGGCCTACCAGTGGCGCCACCGGGCAGAACGTCACCTTCACCGGCACTCTGGCAAACCAGGGTGCGGCCGCAGTGAACAAGCCCATCAAGGTCGGCTTTTACCTCTCCACCGGTACGACCATCAGCACCAACGACAAACTGATCGCCACGACCACCGTGGCCTCGCTTGGCGGCAACAGCTCGATACCGGTGTCGTTGACGGTCACGCTGCGCACCGACCTCAGTGCGGGCACGTACTACGTTGGCGCCATCGCCGACTACGACGCCCTGGTGGCCGAGTCCAACAACAACAACAATACGAAACTCGGCAGCACGATGGCCGTCAGCTACGGCCCCGACCTGGTGATGACTGCCGTGGCTGCGCCCGCCACCGCCACACGCGGCTCGACGGTCACGGTGACCGGCACGCTGGTGAACCAGGGTGTCGGCGCCTTGGGCTCACTGAGCGACATGGCGCGCCTGGTGGCCGGCACGATCCGCGTCGGTTTCTACCTGTCAAGCAACGCGACGATCACGGCCAACGACACACGCATCGGCACGGTCACCCTCTCGTCGATACCCGCAGGTGCCTCGGTACCGCTTTCGGTGAGCGCCCTGATCCCGGCCGGCCTCGCGCGCGGCAGCTACTACATCGGCGTCATCGCTGACGACACCAGTGCGCTGCGCGAATCGAGCGAGCTCAACAACGCGCGGGCCGGGAACATTGTCAATGTGCAGTGATCGCGTCGCCTGCACAGCGGTTCATGGCTTGCCCATGGGCCGCTGTGCCTGCACCTTCCCGGGCTTGGGCCCCGAATGGCGCGACAAACTGTCGCAGTATTTCCCAATGGTCTGCAGCCTCTGTCGATGAGGTAGCCTCAATTGCACCAATGAAAGCGGCGTCACCTGCAACCCGACTCGTCGGCCACCCGCACGCTGTGCCAGCAGACTCATTCGAAGGAACCAGTTCATGAACAACATCAAGCGGCTTACCCAGGCCATCGCGGCGGCGCTCGGCATGGCCTTGGCCAGCGTGGCGCAGGCCGGCGGCACCATTGGCACCACGCTGCCGGCCGACTTTCCGGTGATCCTTGACGCATCGCTGGGCAAGGCGGTGATCGGCTTCGGTGCCGCAGGCGGCGCTGCCCGCACGCCGGTGATCTTCCTGCACGGCAACAACGGCGCGCCCTTCAACTACCCGGCCAGCTGCGCGTTTGGCGCCGACATCCAAGGCATGGCGCAGTACTTTGCCGACAACGGCTATGCGCCCGGCGAACTGTGGGCTTTGGGCTACCAAGGTGACCAGTGCGAGATGCTCGACTTCCAGAACCCGACCAACCGCTCTGGCGCCGCGCACACCAACACGGCCAACGTGCCCGACCTGCGCAATTTCGTCAAGGCGGTGCTGGCCTATACCGGCGCGAAGAGGGTCGACATCGTCGCCCACGGCATGGGCGTGACGCTGGCGCGTGAATGGGTAAGGCAGGACGATTCAGCGGGCCGCGTGCGTCGCTTCGTCGCCATTGAAGGCCCCAACCGCGGCATGATCACCTGCTCAGCCGACCCGGCCAACCCCTGGCAGTCGCCGGGCGCAGGCGCCTACCCCGGCAGCCCGGTGTGTGCCGAGCTTGGCTCGCCCAACACGATGTTCCTCAAGCGCTTGAACCGCACCGACAAGCAGATCGACAACGACCGCACGCTGGTGATACGCAACCTCGACGGCAGTTGCCTGTTCATACTGCCCGACGGCCTGGGTTGCGGAAGCTTCGGCAGCCTGCCGACGGTGGATTCCTTTGGCCAGCCGGCCGACTTCTCGGCCAGTGCTCGCATACCCCGCGCCTACGATCTGGGCCTGCGGAACCAGTCGTCGTGGGACTTCTGGGGTTTCACCTCGCATGTCGGCATCGCCAATTCACCCACCACGCGGCAGGCCGCCTTCAGGTTTTTGACCCGGCGCTGATCGACGCCAGCTCCGCACGCAAACGGCCCGGTTTCGGGCCGTTTGCGTTTGCATGGTGCCCGACACATGGCGGCCGGGCCCCAGGCGCAGCCGGGTGGACCCGGCCTCAGGCTGGAACCTGCAGGCGACGTTCATCAAGGTAAACCACCTGACAAGCTGAAAAGCAAAAAGCCCTTGATTCCTTCAACAGAATCAGGGGCTCATTGGCAGACTCGTGGGCGTCATGAGACGCCGTGGAACGAGATCACATGTGGTCGATCATCACATGCAAATCGCGCTGCAACCTGCGTCGTTGCCCGCTCCGCCCCTGCTGACTTTTCCTATCTCCCGTCACGTTCCCCTCCATTCGTGTGGGACGTCGTAATCATAGGTAAGTACAGATGAGCTCCTGTCACTTGGCCGAACCCGTTGGCGGGCACGACAAAACTCTAGCATGGCCCGTCGTCCGATCAAGCCCTGGCGACCTTGCTGCTGCGCTCGGTGAAAGCCGAACCATCACGGCGGGCGAGGACGGCATGTCGACATCGGCGGCGGGATTCAAGGGGGGAGACCATTCACTTGCAGCACCCGTTGTAGGGCGTTGAAGCTGCCTGCTGCATCGAGCTCGCCCTTGCACCGAGCTACCTTCCAAGCGGCAGGTACAGCGTCAACGGCGCGTCCTGAAACGTCCTGAATCCGAAGTGTTCGTAGAAGGTCTTGGCGACACCGTCCTTCGCGTCCACAAGCAACGCGTACGCGGCGACCTGCTGTCGCGCCTTCAGGCAGCGATCGACGGCGCAGCCCAGCAGAAGCTTGCCTATACCCAAGCCTCGCTGATCGGTTCGACACGCAAGCCGTCCCATGCGAAAACAGGGCACCGGGTATCCAGGCAACCTCTTGCGATCGTCTTCGGTGAGACGCTGCCGGTCGACCTCTGCCGCGCTGAGCGTGTAGTAGCCCAGGATGCGCTCCGGCTGCGACGACTCGGTGAGCACGTAGATCGAACTGATGCCGCGTCGGCGGTGCTGTTCGGCGAAGCGACGAAGGTATTCGTCCAGCGCCGGCACTCCGCACTCGAACCCCTGCCGATCGTGAATCGCCGAGTCGAGTGCTAGGTCGTCAAGCACGCCGAACCTTGCGGCGCACCTGTGTCAGGGCTGCCTTGAGGGCTGGGTTCGGAGCGAACGCCGAGTCCAGCGCGCTGGCGAACGCGGTGAAATCGCGGTCGTTGAGCGTGAGGCGCGCTTCCCGGTCGAGCAGCACCTGGGCCTTCTCCTTCGCGGCCACGCGCACAAAACCGGCCATCGTGGTGCCCAGCAAGGCGGCGGCCTTTGCCACGATGGCCTTCTCGTCGGCATCCATCTTGAGATCGAAACGCGCGGCGGTGGTCATGAACAGCTCCAAACTATGGGTACGGCATTTTACCGTATCTCATGATGGAGGATGGGTTCTCACGCCGTGAGTTCTGACGGAGGCTTGCGGAGGGCTCCACGGAGTGCATTGCGGGGTGGGCGTGGCGTTCGACTCGCTGACCGTTCACGAAGACGTCTTCGCCGGCGACCTCGATGAGGATGGTGCCGTACCGGCTCTCCCACACATAGCGCAGCACGCCTTCGCTGGCCAAAGGAAGCGCGACTTGGTCATCGACGTTGCTGCGCAGCAGGACTTCGGGCATGAGAGGTGCATTCAACTGGAAAGCACCGTACGGTGGGCGACCCGAAATCTGGCGCGGAGAGATTGACGACCCTTGGCCAGTGCTCAGAACCAGGCCCATACACGCCGTATCCAGCGGGGCACGCGGTCGGCGGTGGGTTGGTAGTGGTAGCGAAGTTCTATGCTGCGCATCGTGATCTCCTGCAGGGACAGATACTGTACAAAACAACAGTATCTCACGCAAACTCGACTTTGCCGACGAGGCAGCACCGCGTTGCCCAACCTCCCATGGCTCATGGAGCGTGTCTCCGACGTCCGCCGCTTCCTCCCTCGGCCGTGTAGCGCCGTTTCCCACCGGCATCGTCGCACTGGTTCCTGAAAGCGCAACCTCGGCAGTGGCCCACCTCCTCCGTGCACCGTGGCGAGATCCGGTTCGCCAGAATGGCTTGCCTGCGACGAACCAACGCGACCACCTGGTCGGCGGACAACAGGTCGACTCGGTGCACAACGGGCGACCACGGAACGCCAGGCCTCGCGATGAGCACGAAGGCCTCGTTTGCAACGGTCTGTCCGGTGGCCGCCGACAGCGCCACCCGCAGCGCCGACAACTGGATCACGTCCGAGAGGTTCGGCCCACCATTCCATCGCGTCTTCAGTTCCAGCAGCACCAACTGCCCGGATGGCAGCCGATAGGCGCGATCCAGCTTTGCGGCGACGGGGACCGGGCTGGTCATCCTGAACGTCTTCTCGATGTGGACGAGTTCGGCGTCCCGCAGGGCGACCGGTCGCGATCGGCGTTTGACACCCCTGGCCTGTCGTTTCCTCAGGCGCAGCAACAGGCCGAGCGCAACCGCACCCCCGATCGCCGCGCAGCCAATGTCGACCAGGAGATCGCTCATCTCGGTGCCGCTCCGCCCAGCATCAGCCTCACCCCGGCCGCGAAGACGCCGAGCGCCGCTCGAACGGGCCGGCGCAGCACCGGCCGACTCCGACCACGTGCGTGCTGCTGCGGCGGCCGAGCCCATGGACACGACCGCCGTCGTCAACGGCACGCGCCTTCCACTGGATCCGCGCCGCATCTACACGGTGGACTTCTGGAGCCCCGCCACGGACCCGGCCTTCGTGGACACCCTGGCCCAGGCCACGATCTGTTACCGCAGCCCGGGCTGCGCAGTGACCTTCACCGCCCGACCCGAGCGGCCCACCTACCGTTCACTGCCCGTGCGGCAGTAGGGTCGCGGCCGCCCCCGCGGCCGCGTGTGGCTCAGAGGATGCTTGCTGCACCCTTGAGCACGATCGCCGCACCATGAGCCTCGGGCAGCAGCGTGACGCCGACTTCGGCCGCACGGCGCTGCAGGTCGACGAGGCGGCCCGGCGGCGGCCATGGGCCCGGCACCTCGGTCACCAGAGCGGCGGCCACCACGACGTCGCCATGGCCACTCCCGTGCGTCGTCTGTACGCGCAAGCGCGCGCCCGGCGCATGCACGGCCGCCTCTTGAGCCACCGCCTGCAGCAGGCCCATCGTCAGTTCGTCCAGATCGTCGGGCACCAGTTCGCAGGCAGGCAAGTGGGGCGTCGGCTCGAAGTCGATGGGTGTGCCGCGCAGGCGGCGGTCGAAGCGCAGGAAGTCGCACACGGCCTTCACGCGCGCACTCACGTCCAGCCATTCGCGGCCCTCGCTGCGCGCGCCGGCAAAGTCCGAGATCTGGCGCGTCATGGCGGCGATGCGCTTTGTCTGCGCGACGATCTGGCGGCCCGGTGACTCATCGCCGGCCATCGCATCGGGCAGCGTGGCCGCGAGACCGGCCACGATGGCCAGGGGGTTGCCCACCTCGTGCGAGACGTTGGCCGCCATGGTGGCCAACGCCGCCATCTTCTCGCGATGCCAGAGCCGCTCGCGCTGCGCCGCCTGCTCCTGCGCAAGGCGCTGCGCATCGATGATCCGCTGGCCGTGCCCCACGATGAGCAGCGACACGCCGTAGAGCATCAGGAGCAGTCCGCCCACGATGCCCAGAAAGCCGTTCGAGCTGTCTTCGACCCTTTCCTGGTTGGCCCGCGAGGTCAGCACAGCCCTGGCCTCGTTGGCAGCGGAGATCTCCGCAAACTGGCGCGAAGCGACGCGGATCTGCTCGAGGAAGGGCGTCACGTCGGAGTAGAGCTCGACCGCGCCCACGACGGGGCCACCGGCCGCCGCGCGTACCGGCACGTAGGTAGAGATGAGATCGCGGTTCTCGACCACGCGCTCGAAGGCGCTGAAGCGGTCGCGGTGCGTCAGCTCGCTGGCCGGCGCGCCGGACATGGCGGTCTTCCAGCCCAGGTTGCCCTGGGCGTCTTCGCCGACCTGAAGCTGCTCCGATGAATACACGGTGAGGCCGCGGGTGTCGAAGACCTTGACCTTGAACACGGTGCTCGAACGCATCGCCGCGTACACCTTGGCGTCCAGCGCCCTGAAGCCCGGCAGGGCCGTCAGGCTGCGACCGACCGACGCGGCGCAGTCGCGGCTGGCAGGCGTGTTGGCGGGTGTGGCGCGGCAGGCATCGGCCGGCACCCGCTGCGCGGTGGCCACGAAGGGCGCGAGGTCGCTGCTCCACAGCATGTTGGCGAACAGCCGCGTGAGGTTGACGTGACTGCTCTCGTGCACGGCGAGCAGGCTGCGCCGGGCCGCCGCATCATGTTCACGCGCGAGCGCACCCTGCGCCGCAGCGAACGAGGTGCGTTGCTCGCCCTGCACCTCGGCAAAAAAGGCCTCCTCGCCACGCTGCAGCACGAACAAGGCCACGGCGACGACAGCGAAGGCCACCAGCGTGGTCAGCGTGAAAAAACGCAGCAGCCGAAAGCCCGCAGGCGTGATGGGCGCGATGGTGGATGAAGTGGGCGGGCCGGTCATCGAATTTCCTCGTCTCCTTGAGGCGAAGTGTGCACCGATCGCCGCAGCCGCCTGAAGCAGCGAGGCAGGCACATGTTCATGTGCCACTTTGGTCGAGACGGCTGCCGACCCGCCAGCCGTCGCGCGCTGGCGCCGCGCGCAAAACCTGCTCAGTCCAGCTTGACCAGGATCTCGGTTCGGGCACTCGCCCGCAATGCCGCGACCATCTCGCGCGCCAGCGTGGTGCGCTTCTCGGCCAGCAAGCGCGCACGGATGCTGTCCTGAACCTCGGCCAGCGGCTGCGTCACGGCCGGCACCGCCTCATCGCAGCGGATCAGGTGCAGGCCGAAACCGGACTGCACCACGTCCGACTGCTCGCCGGGCTTGAGGGTGTACAGCGCGTCCTCGAAGGCCTTGACCATGCGGCCTCGGGGCACCTCGCCGAGATCACCGCCGTTGAGTGCCGAGTTGTCGCCCGAGTGGCGCCGCGCCAGCTCGGAAACGTCGGCGCCGGCCTTGAGCTCGGCCTGCAGCGCGTCGATGCGCGTGCGCGCTGCGCTTCGCTCTTCGGCCGACGCGCCGGACGCGACGCGGAGCAGGATGTGACGGGCGCGCATCGCCTCGGGCTTGGTGAAGCGGTGCGGTTTCTTCTGGTAGAAGTCGGTCACCTCGGCGTCACTGACCGTCGGCGTCTCGGAAGACTTGCGCATCAGGAACTTCGCACCCGAAAGATCCTGCCGCACGTAGTCGGCGTACTCCTTCTCGTTGAAGCCGGCCTGTTCGAGCTTGCGTGCGAAGGCGTCGCGCCTGCGCATCTGGCCCCCATTTGTGACGCTCCGCATGCGCCAGCAGCAGTTACACGACATCCCGGCTGAACCCATGCTCGCGCAGCAGCGTCGCCGCTGTGCCGCGTGTGCCGTGCGGCGAGAAGTCCTGGACGCCGAAGTCGAGGCGCTTGAAGAAGTGGTTCAGCGTCGCTTCGCCCAGTGGCACAGACGACCGCAGGATCGATGGGAAGACGTAGGCCTGCGGCTCCGACCCCAGCGCCTTCAGCAAGGTCAGCAATTCAACCGCCTGGCGCAACAGGTAGTCGCGATGCGGCTGCTTCATCTTCATGCGCTCGGCGGGGAGATCCCACTGCGCCTTGTCGAGATCAAACTCTCCCCAGCGCGTGCGCGGAATCTCTGACTTGCGGCACATGCTGTACATCAGCAGCTTCGTCGATGCGATGGTTGCGAAGTGCGCGCCCTGCCGCTCAACGGACCGCCAGAAGGCGCCCAGTTCGGGCTCGCTCAGGTGGCGATGGTGCTCGGCGGGCGGCACCTCGATCACGCCACGCAGCGGCAGCGCGGGGTTCACTTCCACCAGGAGCTTCTGGATGGCGTAGTTGTAGATCTGCTGGATGATGGCTCGCACGCCCTCAGCGGTCTTCGGTGTCTCACGCCGGGCTTCGATGATCTCCAGCACGTCGGCCGGGCGAACAACGTTCAGTGCACGGGTTCCGATTGCAAGCCAGATGAACCGTTCAAGTCGGGACTCGATCTGCTTGCGGTAGGTGTCTGACTTGGTGGTCAGACGCTCGCGGACCCAGCGTTTCGAGAAGGCCTCGAACTCACCCTCCGCGGCCTTGGCATCAGCGACACGCGCCTTCCGCTCGCTCAGCTCCTGGCGTCGGGTGTCGAACGGGTCGACCCCACGTTCCAACATGGACCGTAGTTCGAAGTGGCGGTCTCGGGCATCGGCAACGCCGACTTCAGGATACCGACCGATCTTGAAGTCACGACGCGCGCCAGAAAATCTGTACTGGTGGCGCCACGTCTTCTGTCCTGTAGGGCTGACCTCGATCAAGAGTCCGCCTCCATCGCTCAATCTGTAGAGCTTGTCCTTGGCCTTAGCGTTGTTGATCCGTGTTGGGGAAAGGGAGTAGCGAGTCGATCTCATGGTGCCTCTCGGTTCGTCTTTGGGCTCCCGTCAGATGACGGAATTTGGAGGGTTTCCCTCTGCGTTTCCCGTCAATTTCCCGTCAAAAGTGACGGGGTTTCGTGGTCGGCCGTGAGACGAGCTGAAAAGCGAAAGCCCCTGACTCCTTCAACAGAATCAGGGGC
>CAZUKT010000127.1:9534-9818 GCA_964620975.1 uncultured Rubrivivax sp.
GGGATCATCGGCGAACTCGGCGGCGTCATGAGACGCCGTGGAACGAGATCACATGTGGTCGATCATCACTTGTCCAAAACCCGAGCAGGACACTTGCGTGGCGCCGTCCATCAGGCGGGCAAAGTCATAGGTGACCTTCTTGCTGGCGATAGAGCGCTCCATAGACGCAATGATCAGGTCAGCCGCTTCAACCCAGCCCATGTGGCGCAGCATCATCTCGGCCGAGAGGATCTCTGAACCTGGATTGACGTAGTCCTTGCCGGCGTACTTGGGTGCGGTGCCGT
>CAZUKT010000128.1:0-6189 GCA_964620975.1 uncultured Rubrivivax sp.
CTGACCTATCTGCCTTCGGTGGTGCCTGACGTGGCCTACGCACTGCTGTGGCTGTGGATACTGAACCCGGTGTTCGGGCCGCTAGGTCTGGCGTTGCGTGGCTTGGGGCTGCCGTCAGACGAATGGCTGCTCAGCCCCATGGGCGCACGCTTGTCCATCGTGCTGCTGGGCCTGTTCCAGATTGGCGAGGTCTATGTGGTACTGCTGGCGGCGCGGCGCGAGCTGCCGGGTGAGCTGTACGAACTGTGTGAGATGGAGGGTGTCTCGCCCTGGTGGGTGTTTCACAAGGTGACGCTGCCCATGCTGCTGCCCACGCTGGTGTTTCTGGCGGCACGCGACGTGGCCTGGAGCCTGCAGTTCAGCTTTGTACCCGCCCTGGTGATCACCAAGGGGGGGCCCAACTTCGCCACGTTGTTCTTGCCGCTTTACGTCTACCAGAACGGCTTTGAATACCTGCGCTTTGGCTACGCTGCGGCCATTTCGGTGGCCATGTTTGTGCTGACCGGCGCCATGGTCTGGGTGCAGTGGCTGGTGCTCAAGCGCTGGCAGCGGCAGAACACCTGAACTTGCAGCCCGTGCGGCCGGTGCCGCCGGCCACAGGCACCGTGCCCCTCAGCGCCGCACGTCAGTGCCGGCGGCTTGGCGCGGGCTTGGCAAGCCCAACATCACCCGCGCCTCGTCCGGTGTGGCGGGGGGGCGCTCGGCCAGCCGGCCGATGTCGGCCATGCGCTGCACCAGCTGCGCGTTGCTGCTTGCCAGCTCACCCTTGCGGAAGAAGATGTTGTCTTCAAAGCCCACGCGCACATGGCCGCCCAGGGCCACGGCCAGGGTGCCCAGGGTCAGCTGCGCCGGCCCCATGCCGGCCACTGTCCAGGTGGCGCCTTCGGGCAGTTGCGACACCAGGTACATCAGCGCTTCGGGCGTGGCGGGCATGCCGCCGGGCACACCCAGCACAAAGTCAAAGTGCGCGGGTGTGGGCAGCAAGCCCTGCTTGATCCAGCGTCGCGCCGTGGCCATCATGCCGGCGTCAAAGATTTCCAGCTCGGCCTTGGCGCCGTGGGCGGCAATGGCTTGTGCAAAGGCCGCCATGTCGGCCGGCAGGTTCAGGAACACGTCGTCGCCAAAATTCACCGAGCCCATGGACAGCGTGGCCATCTCGGGCGCCAGCGTCACCGGCGCCAGGCGCTCGGCGGCCGTCATGCCCACGGCGCCGCCGGTGGACACCTGCACGATGGCGTCGCAGCGCGCACGCACGGCGGCAATGATCTGGCGGTAGACGGCGGCGTCTTGTGTGGGCGTGCCGTCGGCCAGGCGGCCGTGCAAATGCACGATGGCCGCGCCGGCGGCCACGCACTCGGCAGCGGCGATGCCGATTTCTTCTGGCGTGATGGGCAGCGCTGGCTGCTGCGCCTTGCCCACTTCGGCACCCGTGAGCGCGGCGGTGATGATGAGCTTGGCCATGGCGCCAGCCTCAAACGCGCGGCTTGCGCTGGCAGGCCACCGGCACCACGCATGTGCCCGAGGCCCGGCACACCAGCACCGGCACGGCCAGCACGTCGGCGGCCGAGGCCTGGCCCGGCAGTTGCGCCGAGGCAATGACCTTGTGCGCTTCAAAAGTCATCTTGCGTGAGCTCTTGCCTATGCTCACGATGCGGCCCGTGGCTTCAATGAAGTCACCCGCATGCACCGGGGCCAGGAATTCAACGCTGTCGTAGGCCACGAAGAGGCCTTCGTCGCCGTCGCTCTGGATGAGCAGTTCAGTGGCCACGTCGCCAAACAGGTGCAGCATCTTGGCGCCGTCCACCAGGCCGCCGGCGTAGTGGGCGTCGTGTGCGCTCAGGCGCAGGCGAATCAGGCTGGTGATGGCGGTCATGCGTGGGCCCCTTGGCGCTGTGTCCATTCGTGGATGGCAAACGATGCCACGTCTTCGGCGTAGCTGTTGACGCCAAAACCGGCGTCGTAACCCAGTTCCTTGGCCAGCTCGTGGCTGATGCGCGGGCCGCCCACCACCAGGATCACACGTTCACGCAGGCCTTCGGCTTCCAGGATGTCAGACAGGCGCGTCAGGTTGTCGAGGTGGATGTTCTTTTGCGTCACCACTTGCGACACCAGGATCACGTCGGCCCGCTCTTCAATGGCGCGTGTCACCAGTTCTTCGGAGTCCACCTGCGCGCCCATGTTGATGGCGCGGATCTGGTGGTAACTCTCCAGCCCCTTGTGGCCGTTGTAGCCCTTCATGTTCATGATGGCGTCTATGCCCACGGTGTGCGCGTCGGTTTCAATGCAGGCGCCGATGACCACCATCTTGCGCCCCATCTTCTGTGCAATGAGCGCGTCGATGCCGTCCTTGTCCAGCACCTCGAACTCGGGCTTGGCCACCTGCACGCTGGCCAAATCCACGCGGTGGCGGCATTGGCCGTACACCACGTAAAAGCTGAAGCCCTGGCCCATGTCCTGGGCGTGGCTCACGGCGGGTTCGTCCAGCCCCATGGCGGCGGCCAGGCGGCGTGCGGCTTCCTTGGCCTCGTCGCTCAGCGACACGGGCAGGGTAAAGGACAACTGCACACGCCCGTCATCGAGCGTGTCGCCGTAGGGCTTGATCCACTGTTCGGTCATTTCAATGCACCTCCGCAAGCATCAGCTCGGCAAAGGGGTTCAGGTAGTCGCTGTCCTTGGCCACCACGCCGTCCAGCCCCTTGCCACCGTCGGGCTTGCGCGAAATCTCGGCAAATCGGCCCTGGGCAATGGCCGCTGGCAGGCCCGTGCGCGCCACCTCGGCCAGCATGGTGTCGGCTTCGGCCAGCACGGCCTGGGCGCGTTGCTCGATCTGGCCGCCGCGCTTGAATTCGATTTCGGCATGCAGGTCACGCATGGTGCCAAACACATAACGTGCGTTTTGTATGGACAAGAAACGGTCCTGGATGAAGGGCGTGTGGATGGCTTCGGTCATCATGCCCAGCAGGTGGATGTTCTGGTTGGTGACGGTGCTGACGATGTTGAAGAGGGCGTCTTGCACATGGCCACGGAAGATGTTGCCCGTCATGTGTTTGGTGGGCGGCATGTACTTCAGCGACGCTTCCGGAAAGACCTGCCGCACCAGCTGCGCGTGCGCCAGTTCCCACAGAAAGCCGTTCTCAAGCTCTGGGTTGATCTCGAAGGCGTGGCCCAGCCCCATCTGCGCCGGGGCCAGGCCCGAAAGCACCGCAAACTGCTCGTTGATGAGCTGCGACGCCAGCACCGTGTGCGCGGCTTCCACGGCGTCGGCGGTGGTGAGGTAGTTGTCTTCGCCGGTGTTGATGATGATGCCGGCGTAGGCGTTGATGGTGCGCGAAAAGAACTGGTCGATGAAGGTGCGCTTCATGTTGATGTCGCGGAAGATGATGCCGTACATGCTGTCGTTGAGCATCATGTCCAGCCGCTCCATGGCGCCCATGGCCGCGATCTCGGGCATGCACAGGCCCGAGCAATAGTTCGTCAGGCGGATGTAGCGCTGCAGCTTGTGGCCCACCTCGTCCAGCGCGGCGCGCATCAAGCGAAAGTTTTCTTGCGTGGCGTAGGTGCCGCCAAAACCTTCGGTGGTGGCGCCGTGTGGCACGTAGTCCAGCAGGCTCTGGCCGGTGGACCGGATCACGGCCACGATGTCGGCGCCCTGCTCGGCGGCAGCGCGCGCCTGCACGATGTCTTCAAAGATGTTGCCGGTGGCCACGATGAGATACAGCCACGGCGTGCGCGCCTCGCCGGCAGCGGCAATTCTTGCCGCACGCTCTTCACGCTGATGCTGGATGTGGCTGCAGGCCACAAGCGCCGAAGCGCGTGCGCTGCGCTGTGCTGCGGCCATGTCACGCGGTGCGGTCAGCGCAAAGCGGCCCGCCGCCACGGCCAATGCCACCTGCTGCGCCGTCCAGCCCTGTGTCTGCATGGCCGCTGCCACCACCACGGCGGCACCCAGCGGCAACAGGCCCTGCGCCTGCAAGTGCTCCACCACGCGGTTGGGCAGCGGCACCTGGTTCTCGTCCACGCCGTCCACGCCCATCAGGCGCAGGCTGGCGCGCTCTACCGTGGTGGTGGTGTAGGGCTGCATCTCGCGCCACACCTGCTGCGCGATCTGGCGCGCTGAATCGCGGGCGCTGGTGATGCGCGCCGCGTCAAGCTGCAAATGGGCCATGGGTGCTTTCCATCTCGGTTTGTTGGTTTGATTCCCACTGCACGTCAGTCACCGCGTATTCAGGCAACGCCGCGCGCATCGTGGCCACGAAAGACGCGGCGGCAAAGTGGCCGCCGAGGGGTGAAAAGGGGTTCAGTGTGACGCCCGCAATGCGTATCGGCCGCAGCGCTACCAAGCGCGCGCCAAGGCGGGCCAGGGCGGCCAGGTCGGTGCTGTCCACAAAGAGCCGCGTGCCGTCTGCCACCACCACGGTCAAACCTGGATGGCGGGCGGCCAGTGTCTCAAAGGCCCGCCACAACGAGCGGCCCACCGCGCCAGTGCAGGCCACGGTGGTGAGGCTGGCATTGCCATGGGCGACAGCGTGCGCATCTGCAGCCGCAAGCAGTGCCGCGCCGGCATTCAGGCTGGCGATCTCGGCCTGGAACAGCGGCGGGCCTGCAGCGCCCCACAGCGCCACGCCCGTGCCGTCAAACAGGCTGCCACAACGTGCAACGGTGGCTGCATCGGCCTGCGGCAAACCCAAAAGCGCCAGGCGCTCACGGGTCTTGCGCAACACGTCGGCCATGCCACCGCCCAGCGCAGCGCCGGTGGCCAGCACCACACCGTCGGCAATGGCCGGTGATGCATGCTGGCTGCGGCCCAGCGCGCCGTCCAGGAAGACCAACTCGGCGCCACATTGGCGCAGCAACCGTATGACGTGCTGCTGATCGTGGCCGCGTGAGGCGCCGGCCACTTCCATGCTGCCGCCTTCCAGCGCCTTGACGAGCACGATCTCGCCCATGGGGCTGGCCAGCCCGGTGGCGTCAATGAGCTTGTGGCGCACGCGCGCGCGCTGCAGCGTGCTGCGTGCGGTGGCCACCACGGTGCCGGGCCACACGGTGACCGGCGGCTTGGGAAAGTCAAACACCGCGTCGCGTTCTTCACCGTCGCGGCCGATGGATGTCAAGCCCACGGCCACGCCTTCGGCCGCGGCCTGGGCCAGCAAGTGGTTCAACGCGACGGTCTTGCCGGTGTTCTTGGCCATGCCCATGACCGCCACGGTGCGCATGCCTGCGCCGCGCAGCCGTTGCCACAACAGGCTGCTGTTGGGGTGTTGCGTGGCGTGCAACGCCACACCCGTGCGCGCCGTTGTCACGTCTGCCCCTTCAGACAAAGCGTTCTTCAAACAGCCGGCGCAGCGTAGCGCTTTCGCGCAGCAGGTTCAGCGCGTGCTCGGCGTGGCCGCTTGCGTAGCCGTTGCCCACCAGCATCTCTATGTCCTTGCCCACACCGTCGGCGCCCAGGGCCGCTGCTGTAAAGCTGGTGGCCATGGAAAAGAAGTAGATGCGCCCCCCCTGGCGTGTGGCCAGGATGCTGCCCATTTCGGTGTTGGGGATGTTCACGCAGTTGATCACCAGGTCGGCCAGGCGGCCGTGGGTGACCCCTGCCACGGCGTCCATCAGGGCCACGGCGTCGGTGGCGTCCACCTGCAGGGCGTGGTGCACCCAGCCCAGGTCCCGCATGCGCTGGCAGTCGGCCGCAAAGGGCGACACACCAATCACGCAGCCTGTGGGCCCTGCACGTTTGCGCGCCTCGTACACGCACAGCGTGCCCGACTTGCCCGCGCCGCCAATCACCACCACGGTGTCGCCGGGCCGCACCAGGCGCGCCGTTTGCGCCGGTGCGCCAGCCACGTCCAGTATGGCCAGCGCCACTTTCTCGGGCATGTCGGCCGGCAGCTTGGCGTACAGGCCGGTCTCAAAGAGCACGGCCTGGCCGGTGATTTCAATCTGGTCGCGGTCCAGATGCACGGCGTGCACAGCCTCAATGACCAGCGGCGTGAGCGACAGCGACACCAGCGTGGCGATCTTGTCGCCCGGCTGCAGGTTCACCTTGCCGCTCAGCGCGCTGCCGATGGCAGACACCGTGCCGATGAGCATGCCGCCCGAGCCGGTGACCGGGTTGTGCAGCTTGCCGCGCTGCGCCACGATGCCGCAGACGATCTCGCCCACACGCTGGGCCGTCTGGGCGGCCGTCTGCGTGGC
>CAZUKT010000128.1:6289-9773 GCA_964620975.1 uncultured Rubrivivax sp.
GTCTGCGTGGCATCACCACCGGCCTGCGCCTTGATCTGTGTGAAGCTGGCCGCATCCACATTGAGCGCGCTTACGTCGATGAGCATCTCGTTGTCGGCAATCGACATCGAGTTGTCCAACTTCCAGGCGCCTTGCGGCAATACGCCCAGGGGCTCGATCACACGGTGCGTGCCGTACGGGGATGTCTTGTTCATGGCGGGTCCGTCGGCGCTATGTGTTGCCGACGGTGGCCGCCGGCACAAGTGTCAGTTGCTGTGGCTGGGTACGCGGAATTCCTGGCCCAGACCCGGCATTTCCACCGTCTTGCCGGCGTAGTTGCGGCACTTCACGGTGGTGCCGCTGCCGTCGGGCAAGGCCTCTTCACGCACGTAGCTCGGGATGATGGGCAGCTTGCCCAGACCACCCAGGCCGTCAACGATGAAGGTGGGCACCGCCGGGCCGCTGATCCAGCCGCGCAGGCCTTCATACAGTTCCAGCATGCGGTGGTGCGGCACCACAAAGTGGTGTGCGCCTTCGACCATGTCGGTGGAATACACGTAATACGGCCGCACACCCATTTCGATGCTCTGCATGAAAAGCTCGCGCATCACCGCCACGTCGTCGTTCACGCCCTTCAGGCACACGGTCTGCAGGCCCATCATGATGCCGGCCTTCTGCAGCAGCTTGACGCGCTGGCGCAGCAGTGGCGTGATCTCCTTCGGGTGGTTGATGTGGATGTTGATCATCTGCACACGGTGCTTTTCAAGCACGGCGCACAGCGCGGGCGTCACGCGTGTGGGCAACTGCACCACCATGCGTGAACCCATGCGCAAGAAGCGCACATGTGGCGCGCGGCGGCGCAGTTCGCCCAGGATGTAGTCCAGCCGGTCGTCGTCAAACGTCAGCGGGTCACCGCCAGAGAGCAGCACGTCTTCGATGTCGGTGTTGGCGGCGATGTAGTGGATGGAGTGTTCGATCTCATCTTTGTGCACCGAACCCTTGGGCTGCGACACCATGCGCTTGCGTGTGCAAAAGCGGCACAGCGTGGCGCAGGTGTTGCTCACCAGAAAGAGCACGCGCTTGGGGTAGCGGTGCACCACGCTCGTGCCGGGGATGGTGTCGCCTTCTTCACCCAACTGGTCCAGCATGGTGGCAAAACCGGGTTTGGTTTCTTCGTGGTGCGAAGGCAGGTACTGCAGCCGCACGGGGCAGTTGGGGTCGTCGCGGTCCATCAGCTTGGCCATGTAGGGCGTGACGGCGATGGCGAACTTGGCGTAGACCGTCTCGTTGACGTTTTCGACCTGGTTGAGGATGCCGTTCAGGTCAGTATGGTGCGTGTAGCGGCGTGCAAACTGCGCCTGCCAGGACTCGCTTTCGGGCTCGTAGGCGTCCAGTTCGGCGCGTGTGAGCAGCTTGCCGGTGCGGGCTGCATTCGTGGCATTGGCGCGGATGGTGACGACTTTTTGCAGCATGACGGCTCCTGGTCTGGGCACAGGGGCACCTGGAAGCGGCACCCTGCAAGAAAAATTCTATGAAGGGCGGCGGCCGAAGAAAACGCACACAACGCCTGAACGCCTGGCAGACTTTCAAACACAATGCAATGTCATCAGTCACTTTGACCGAAAGCCTTGCCCCATGGCCCAAGCGCCGCATGCACTGGAACCCCTGGACCCGCTCGACCAGCAGCTCATTGCGCTGCTCAAGGTCAATGCCCGCTTGCCCGTGGCGCGGCTGGCGCGCTCGCTGGGCTGCGCACGCAGCACGGTGCAATTGCGGCTGAAGGCCCTGGAAGAAACCGGCGTCATCACCGGCTATACCTTGAGCCTGGCGCGGCCCGCGGCCACCTTGCGCATCCACGCCATCGTGCTGATCGCCATTGACACCAAGCAGGAACACACTGTGATCGAGGCACTGGCGCGCCGGCATGAAATCGACCGCATCTTTTCCGTCAGCGGCCGCTACGACCTGTGCGCCATGCTCAGCACCGAATCCACGCAGGAACTGGACACGCTGCTGGACCGCATGCGCGGCATCAAGGGTGTGAAGGAGACGGTGTCCACGCTGCTGCTCAGCAGCAAGCTGGAAAGGCCCGCCTAGGGCGCGTCAAGTTGCCATAGAGCGGCGCCAAGGTTGCCAAAGGCTGCGATGCACGGGCCTTAACGCGGCTTCCAGCTGCGGGCATCGGCTTGCGCCGCAGCGCGATGTTGGGGCGTGATGCGGGCCTCGATCTGATCCCGCAGCTTCACCGCATCGGCGTCGCCGCCAACGCTGGCCAGCAGCCACCAGAAGTAGGCTTGCTGTTCGTCTTTGGGCACGCCGTAGCCCACGTCGTACATCACACCCAGATGGAGCTGCGCCAAGGCATGGCCCTGGTCCGCAGCCTTGCGATACCAGGACACCGCTTGTTGGTCGTCCTTGGACACCGCCCGTCCTTTGGCGTACATCAGGCCAAGGTGGTATTGCGCATGGGCGTTGCCCTGTTCAGCGGCCTTGCCAAACCAGGTCAGAGCGTGTTGATCGGCCCGGTGCACGCCGCGCCCGTTGCTGTACATCAGCCCCAGGTTGTACTGCGCGTAGGCATTGCCCTGGTCCGCAGCCTTGCGGTACCACTGCAAGGCTTGCTGATCGTCTCTGGGCACGCCAGCGTCGCTGCTGTACAAGACACCCAGGTTGAGCTGCGCGCCAGCATGGCCCTGGTTGGCGGCCCTGCGATACCACGCCAGCGCCTGCTGGCCGTCCTTGGGCACACCCCGGCCATTGGCGTGCATCAGGCCCAGGTTGTATTGCGCAAAGGCGTCGCCCTTTGTCGCCAGCGGCCGCAGCAGCTTCATCGCTGTGGCGTAGTCGTGCCGCTCAAACGCGGCCTCGCCGTCTTCGAGCGGCCCCGCGATCCCTGGCCCAGCCGCAAGCACCCCGGCCGCGACCAGCAGTCTCAAATAGCGCATCCCACACCTCGTTGTTGGTTGGTCAGCAGGTTTGCGGTTGCACCAAGGTGTTTGTCACAACGCCACCCATTGCCGCCCCGGCCCCACCTTTGCCATGTTGATGCGCAGCGCTGCCCGACACCGGCCCACCGCGTGGCTCGCAGCCGAACCGGCGCACTGGGCGCCAAGCGGGGAATCAACTGGGCGAGACTAGTTGGGGTGTGTGACGAGGCTTTGACGCGGCGGCATGGTCCGGTGCGAAGCGCGGCCGACACAAATGCGGCCCTATCGCGCTGCGCCGGTGGCGGTGGGCGCCGAACCCCGGCCGCGCCAAAGTGCGCCGTGCAAGGCAAACCCAGAAACGACGAAGCCCGTCACGAAGGACGGGCTTGCACGGGCTTGTTGCTGGCTGCGGCGGGATCAAGCCGCCGACGGGTGCTTAGCGGCGCCGGATGAGGCCCAACCCCGCCAACGCCAGCAGCACCAGCGCCAGCGCGCTGGGTTCCGGCACGGTCGAGGTGCCGCCGTTCAGCACGAAGTTGTCAAGGCCGACCCAGCTGTTGCGGGCCGTGGTCACGCGC
>CAZUKT010000129.1:0-7626 GCA_964620975.1 uncultured Rubrivivax sp.
GCAGGTACAGCAGGTGGGCCTGGGCTGTGGCGCGGCCCGGGCCCGCCATGACCTGGCCGGGTGCGGCCGCAAGCTCGCGCCAACCCTGGTCGGCGGACCAGCGCAGGAGTTGGTCGGGTTTGCTGCTGTCGGCCTGCGCCACGGTAATGAAGAGGGCCTTGGTCTGCCCCACCAATGACGACAGGCGGCCCGTTGCAGGCCAGCCTGCGAGGGCCTTCCAGGCCGGAACCGCAGCCGCAGGGTCGATCTGCAGCAGCCTGGGTTCACCTAACGCCGAATGGCCGGCCACAAACAGCGATGCGCCCAGCAGCGTGCCGCGTGCTTGCGACAAGGGCTCGGGCAACGCGGGCAGCGCCTGCGTGCCCAACTGGCCCTGGGTCAGCATGAGCTGCGCCACCTGCTGCACCGGCCCGGTGGCACCCAGCAGCACAAAGGCCCGCTTGCCGTCACCGACCACGCCACGCACCGGCACCTGCAGCGGCCAATCCAACTGCCGCCATGCCTTGTGGTCGTCATCGAGCAGCCATGCGCGGTCTTTGTCCAGCGCAACGGGCCGGCTGTCCAGCACCGTCAGCCCAAGGGGCGCAGGCGCGGGAGAAACCTCGGGCAGCGGCGGCAACACGCCGCTTTGCACCGTGGCCAGGTTGGCAGCCCAACCAGGTGGCGCGAACAACACCAGCACCAGGGCCAGCGTCGGGCCCAGCAACCGGCGCAACCGGCGCAACAGGCGGGCCATGCCCGTTTCAGTGTGATGGCTCATTCAGGCTTGATGGATTGACGCTGTGCCACAGCCGTCCAGCGGCTCAGGTCAGCGGCAATCACGCCGGCAAACTGGGCAGGTGTGGACACGTTGACGGTGGCGCCTTCTTTCAGAAAGAAGTCCTTCAGCTCGGGTGCCGACAGGAGCTTGTTGATCTCGGTGTTCAGGCGCTGGACGATCTGTGGGGGTGTCCCGGCCGGTGCCAGCAAACCCCACCACAGTTCGAACTCGTAGCCGGGCACAAACGTGGCCATGGGCACCAGGTCCGGTGCGATCGGGCTGGCCTTGAGGCTGGTGATGCCGACGGCACGCACACGACCGGCCCGGATGTGTGGCAGCAGCGACGGGCCGCTGGCAATCAGCATCTGCACCTGGCCGCCGATCAGGTCGGTCACGGCCGGGCCCATGCCGCGGTAGGGCACGTGCACGACAAAGGTGCCTGACATCGCCTTGAGCATTTCGGTGGCGAACTGGTTGCTGCTGCCGATGCCCGAAGAGGCGTAGTTGTAGCGCCCGGGGTTGGTCTTCAGCTGTTTGACCAGATCGGCCGGCGTCTGGCCCGGGAAGTCGTTGTTCACGGCCACGATGAACGGCCCCCGCGCAAACAAGGCCACCGGGCTGAAGCTGGTCACCGCGTCAAAAGGCAGTTTGGTCTGGATCGCGGCATTGGTGACCATGCTCGACGACACCGCCACCAGCGTGTAGCCGTCGGCCGGGGCTTTGGCTACCGCTGCCGTGCCTGTGTTGCCGCTGGCGCCGGGCCGGTTGTCCACGAGCACGGTGGTCTGCAGCGCCAGGCCCAGACCCCGGGCCACCTGGCGCGCAAAAACGTCGTTCGAGCCACCCGGTGGATAGGGCACGACGATGGTGATGGGACGGGACGGGTAGTCGCTTTGCGCCAGGGCGGTGCCGCTGGGTGCCAGGGCCGCTGCCAGCGCCAGTGCCAGCATGGCCAGGTGGGATGTGGGGGGGGAGCGAACCATGGTCAATGTCTCCGGTGCAATCGGTGCCGTGGCGTCGCCGCCAGAGGCAGGGTTTGGCCTGTTGGCCTGTGGGTCTGTCAACCCGGCAGCAAGCCCAGGCGCGTGGCCGCCGCGACGATGTCGTGCGCACGTTGTTCAAAAGGGCCGTCCACCATCTTGCCGTGCACGACGTAGGCGCCATGCCCCAGGTGCCGCGCTTCGGCGGCGGCCGAGACGACGGCCAGCGCATGCGCGATCTCGGCGTCGGTGGGGCAAAACACCGCGTTGGCCAGTGCCACCTGGCTGGGGTGGATGCAGCTCTTGCCGACAAAGCCCATGCGGCGTGCCCGCTCGGCTTCGGCTCGGTAGCCCTGCGCATCTTGCAGGTCGGCAAAGGCCGAATCCAGTGCCAGCACACCCGCTTCACCGGCGGCCATGCGCAGCGCAAACATCGCCTGCTGCACGGCGTGTGCATCGCTGCGGCTTATGGCCAGGGGTTCAAACAGATCGCCCAAGCCCAACTGCAGGCCCATCACGCGGGGGTGCGCCGCCGCCAGTTCGTGGGCCAGGCGCAAGGCCTTTGGGGACTCGATGTTGAGCAGCAGGCCGATAGGCTGCAACACGCTGTTGGCGGCCTCGGCGCGGGCCAGGGCGTCCGCAGCCAGGTGCACGTCTTGCGCCGACCTGGGCTTGGGCAGGTTGAGCAGGTGCACGCCGGGCAGCGCGACGGCGTGCACATCGGCCTCAAAGTGAGGGCTGTCCAGCGCATTGACACGCACGATGCGGGTCTTGCTTGACGCCTGCGCGGCGTCAGACTGCAGCGCCGCACGCACCGCGCTGCGGGCCTGTGCCTTGTGCGTGTCGGGCACAGAGTCTTCAAGGTCAAAGGACAGCGCATCGGCCGCGCTGCCCCAGGCCTTGCCGAACAGCTCGGGCCGCGAGCCCGGTACAAAGAGTTTGCTGCGCAGGGCCAGGCTCATCGCGCGCCCACTCATCGCAGCACGCCCTTGCCACGCAAGGCGCGCACTTCTTCGGCCGGCACGCCGCATTCGGCCAGCACCGCGTCGGTGTCCTGCCCCAGCGTGGGTGAGCCAAAGGCGTCAGGCCCCGGCGTGCGGCTGAAGGTGACGGAGCGCAGCACACCACGGTAGGGGCCGATCTGCGCGTGGCCTATGGTGCCGATCATCTGCTCGGCCAGCACCTGGGGGTGTTCAAACATGTCCTCTACCTTGCGCGCCGCGGCGCAGGGCACGTCGTCACCGAAGATGACTTCCCACTCCAGCGCCGTGTGGCGGGCCAGCGCGGCGTGCAGGCGCGGCAGGATGTCGGCCGCATGCTCGGCACGTTTGCGCACGCTGTCCAGGTGCGGGTCTTCGGCCAGGTCTTGCAGGCCGGTCTTGTGGCACAGGGCTTTCCAGAAGCGGGCCGTGTTGGCCGACAGGTAAATGTGGCCCTGGCGTGCCGGGTGGATGCCGGTAACACCGCCAGAGCGCATGTCGCGGCCGATGTCCAGCGGCTCGCCGCCGGCCCAGATCAGTCGTGCCGACTGCATGGTGAGCGCACTGCGCAGCAGCGACACGCCCACCTTTTGCCCCAGGCCCGTGCGCTCGCGCTCGAACAAGGCCGATGCCACGCCCGAGGCCAGCAGCGCCGCCGCGTAGTAGTCCACCACCGAGCCGTAGATGATCTCGGGTGCAGCACCGCGCTTGCCCTGCAGCGCGCACATGCCGGTCAGGGTTTGCAGCACCTGGTCGTAGCCCGCTTTGTCTTTCAACGGGCCCGTTTCGCCATAACCGCTGACGGCGCAATACACCAGCCGTGGGTTGATCAGGCTCAGTTGTTCGAAGCTGATGCCCAGCCGCTTGGGCACGCCGGGGCGGAAGTTGTGCACCAGCACGTCGGCCTCGCGCACCAGGCGCATCAGCAGGGCCCGGCCTTCGGGTGCTTTCAGATCCAGCACCAGGCCACGCTTGCTGCGGTTGACGCCCACAAAGGCACGGCTCTCACTTTGCAGGGTGGACGGGTACTGGCGCAGGTTGTCACCGTCGGGCGGTTCGATCTTGATGACTTCGGCGCCCTGGTCGGCCAGCATGGTGCAGCCATAGGGGCCGGCAATGTAGGCGCTGAGGTCGAGCACCCGCACACCGCTCAGTGGGCCGGCGGGGCCGGGGCGTGCAGGGCGGGTGGGATGTGAGGCGGGCTTGACCATGGGGCGATGTCACGGCCGCTGCGGCGGCGCAATGGGACGAAGTCTGGGTCCACCGGGATGCAAAACCAATGCGCGGTGGCTATGCTCAGTCATCACTGAAACTTGCTTGAGCCGGCATCGGGCGCCAGCGACAACCAGGTGATGCGCCAACCGCCATCCACACGGCCGTCGGCACAGTAGGCCGGCAGAAGATCGATGGGTCCGCGGCTGGCTGGCCACCAGCGGATGCGCGGCGGCTCACCCGCCTGGCGCGGCAGCAGTGCCAGGCCCGTGCCTTCGGCCGCAGTGCGCAGCCTCAGCGTTTCTTCGGTCTTGAAACCATCGATCAGGCCAGTGGCAAACACCAGCGGGCCACGCGCCACAGCCACGTAGTCGTGTTGCAGCACTTGCTGGCGCACCGGCGAGCCGTCGGGTGCGCGGGACTCTTGGGTGTTGTGCAGCCGCTGGTGCAACAGCACGGGGGGCATGGGCAGCTCCAGCGTGACGCAGTCACCGGCCTGCCAAAGGCGGTGGATCAGGGTGTACTCGCCGGGCTGCACGCTGGGCGGAACGGGCTGGCCGTTGACAAACACGGCCGCACCGTGCGCCCAGGCGGGAATGCGCAGCGCCAGTTCAAACGCGGCAGGTGCCTCGGGTGTGAGCTGCAGCTCGATGTGGCCGTCGAAGGGATAGTCGGTGCGCTGCTCGAGCCTGAGCACGGCCCCCGAGACCAGCGCCAGACGCACGCTGCCAGCGCCCCACAGGTTGACGCGCAGGCCACCGCTGGCGGTGCGGCCGTAGGCGGCCAGCGGGAGCTCTTCCAGCGCCATGGCGCCACTGGACTTGCAGCAACGCCAGGGGGTGGTGTGCACACGGCGGCCGTTGTCAAACGAGTAGTAGCACCAGTCCTCGCCGTTGGGTGCCATCGCGCCCAGCAGCGCGTTGTAGGCTGACCGTTCAATCTCGTCGGCATAACAGGCCTGGCCGGTGGCCTGCAGCAACTGGCGGTTGAGCTGGATCCAGGCCAGTGTGGAGCAGGTTTCCACATAGGCCAGCGGGCTGAAGCTGCCCGGTGCGTTGAAGACCTCGCGCGAGCGGTGGGCCACACCGCTGCAAGGGCCGCCGCCGGGCGTGCGGTGGTGGTCGCGGATGCTGTGCCACAGGTGGCCCAGCACCTGCGCCAGTTCGGGTGCGCCGGTGGCGCGGTGGATCTTGGCCAGGCCCACCAGGTTCCAGGCCAACTGGTAGGCCTTGCCAGTGGCCACGTCGGCGGCGTCGGCGCCCGCCAGGCCGCGCTGCAGCAGCGCCAGCGCGGGGTTGGCGTCGGCCTGTTGCAGCACACGCAAGGCCAGGTCCAGGTAGCGCTGCGTGCCGGTGGCGAAATACAGTTCCATGGCCGGGTCCATCAGCACCGTGGCCGACAGGCCGTGGTGGTTGCCCAGTTCGGTGATGTTGATGCCCAGCGTGTCCAGCGCGTGCCAGCACAGGTCACCGATGCGGCAGGCGGCGGCCAGCGCAGCCGGGTGCCCGAGGCGGTGGTGCACTTCCAGCAGGCCCAGCACCAAGTAGCTGTGGGTCCAGATGTCCCAGGTGCGCAGCGCTGGCGCGCCGTCCCAGGTGTGCCAGGCCGGTGTGCCGCCGGCATGACCCGGCTTGGGCGGCTGCGGCTGCGTGAAGTGGCGCGCGGCGGCGTAGGTGCCCAGGTAGCCGTCGCTCTGCTGCAGGCTGATGAGGTGGTCGGTGACGCGCCGCACGGTGGCCGCCAGCACCGCGTCCTGGGTGCGGCCGGCGGCGCGGGCGGCGGCCACCAGCCACTTGCCGGCGTGTTCACCGTACCAGTCACCTTCAAGGTTGTGCTGGGTGTGTTCGGGTGCAAACACGGCGATGGCCGGGCTGTGTTCGTCCACGATGAAGCGGCTCAGGCGCCCGTGCAGGCTGGCCCGCAGCGCTTCGCCCAGCGGCCCACCAAGTTCGACCTGCAGGTCTGGCGTCATGTCTTGCTGGTGGACTTGGCGGGGGATTTGCTGCTGGCCTTGCCGGGGCGGCGCATCAGGCTGCATCGGCCACACACCGAAACCCCACCGTGCCCGCACGGTCCTTGCACGGCGCCATCAGCAGCAGCTTGCCGTGCTGGTCGAGCCGCCAAGCCTGCGGAAAGTACCAGTGCGAGGTTTGCGGCAGGTAGGCGCTGCCGCCGCGCAGCACGGCGGCACGGGTGTGTTCGTCGCTGTATTCGTCGGTCCATTGCCATACATTGCCCACCAGGTCGAGCACACCAAAGGGGCTGGCAGCTTGCGGGTGCGATTGCACTTCGTCGGGCGGCAGCAGCGTGCGGCCGCGGTTGGGCTGCGGCACGGCCGAGGGCAACCAGGTGTTGCCCCACGGGTAAAGGCGCCCATCACCGCCCTGTGCGGCGTATTGCCATTCCCATTCGTGCGGCAGGCGTTTGCCGGCCCAAAGGGCGTAGGCGCGGGCGTCTTCGATGCCCACCCAGGTCACCGGCCGCCGCGCCCAGCCCTGCGGCGGTGCGCCGCCTTGCCAGTGGCGCAAGAAGTTGTGCGCGTCGCGCGGCGCGTAGCCGGTGGCTTGCACGAAGGCGTGGAACTCGGCGTTGGTCACCGGCGTGCGGTCAATGAAAAACGGCGCCATCTGCAGCTGCCGCCGATGGCTGCGGCGCGGGCTGGCCTCCCACGGGTATTGCACGTCCACACCGTCCCAGGTCTGGCCTTCGATCTGGATGCCGGTGACGGCAAAGTCGAACGCGCCGCCAGGGATGGCCACCATGCCCCGGGGTGCCTGGGCGTACAGGGCGGTGGGCGGGTTGGGCCGCAGTTGCTGCGGTAGGGCATGCCACTGGTTGGACAGGCTTTGCAATGGCGTGCGGGACCAGTTGGCAGCACGGGCCAGGTAGTCGTCCAGCCCCGCGACGCCGGCACCCGCGTGCAGGGCCAGCACGGCTCCGTAGCCACGCGGCTCCAGTGCAAAGCCCAGGTGCGCCAAGCCGTCTTGCAGGCGCGGCTGCAGCAGGGTGCCGCTCCACAGGTCGAAATAACATGTGCCGCTGGCATGCGGCAGTGCCAATTGCTCGCCGTCCACCTGCGATTCGTTTCGGTTGACCAGCGTCCACACGCACTGGTCAGCGCCCGGGAAGCGGCTGGCAAAAACACCCGCTTGCAGCGTGGGCGCGTAGGGCCGCCAGTCGGGGCTGACCATGAGCGCCGCAAACTGCCGCTGCAGAGCGGCAATGCGACGCAGCGACTGCGCATCACGCGGTGTCAGCTGGTTCCAGATGCCCCAGACGTTTTCCCAGGCGTTGTAGCCCACGCCGTTGAAGAAGAGGTATTGCAGATCGTTGCTGCGTTCGCGCGACCAGCGGTTTTCGACATTGATCATGTGGCGCGGCTCCAGCCACTTCCACTTGGCCACCGGCGGGATCGTGTCTGGCGGCACCTTCTTGCCCCAGCTCTGCACGTTCCAGATCAGGGCCTCTTCGGCGGAGATGGTTGATTCGGGCTGCAGCACCACCGCGCCGCCGCGTGCCAGGCAGGCATCAAAAAACGCTTTCGGCACGCCGTTGTAAGTGTCGCCGTTGATGCCGTCGGCGCCCACGGCCTGCACCACGTCGGCAATCGCATGCCAATCACTTTGTGCATTGGGCCGGGTGCCGTTGTCCCAGGGTTTGGTGGGTAAAAACACGCGCACGCCCCTGCGGTGAA
>CAZUKT010000129.1:7636-9751 GCA_964620975.1 uncultured Rubrivivax sp.
CTACGGCTTCGCGCAGGCCGGCCAGACCACCCGGCAGGTCATGGGCCAGATCGGTCTGGTTGCGGTCGTCGATGCCGATGTTGGGGTAGACGTACCAGATCAGCACGCTGTCGATGCCACCGTAGCGTTGCTCAAGGTCGTCGAGGTAGCGGTCCACCGTGTAGGTGCCTGCCACGGGGTCGTAGAAGTAACGGTCTTCCACCATCATCTGCGCATGCACGAAGTTGGCTTGAGCCCACTGCAACTCGGGGCGGCGGTAGTTGGCGTCGTCGTAGCCGATGCGGATCAGGTGCTCGCGCCGCCAGTCCAGCAACTCGGCCACCCAGTCGTCGGCGGTGCCGGCCACGTCCATCTTCCAGTGCCCGATTTCTGCGAAGGGCCAGCCCGGCGCCTTGCCTGGCGTAGGCAGGTAGCGGCCGGTGGTGACGTGCGAAAACTTGTACTCGGTCTGCACGGCGCGGCGTGCCGCGCCCGCTTCGGGCTCTGCATTGGCGGGGTGCGGCAGGTGGTCGGATTCGGTCGTCATGGGTTTGCCGCGTGGGCGCGCAGAAAGTCATCTACTTCGGCCCGGGTGGGAATGCTGGTCTGCGCGCCCAGCCGGGTGCAGGCCAGCGCCGCAGCGGCACTGGCGCGGCGCAGCGCGGCGCGCATGTCGGCGCCTTGTGACAAGGCGGCCACCAGAGCGCCGCAGAAGGTGTCGCCTGCCGCCGTGGTGTCCACGGCATCGACGGCAAACGCGGCCTGCCGCAGCAGTTCACCGCCGTGCCACGCACAGCAGCCACGCGCCCCCAGCGTAACCACCACGCAGGGCACGGCCATCTGTGCCAGCGCGGCTTGCAGCGTCGGCTGCGCGCCGGTGAGCATGGCGAGCTCACCTTCGTTGACGATCAACACATCCACGGCGGCCAGCAATTCAGGCGCCAGCGCTTGCGCCGGTGCGGCGTTCAGCACCACGGTGACACCGGCCGCGTGCGCCTGCTGCGCAAAAGCGGCCACGCTGGCCAGCGGTGTTTCAAGCTGCAGCAGCAAGTGGCTGACGCCGGCCAGCGTGGGCAGATCGGCCGGCGCCAACATTGCATTGGCACCCGGTGCGACGGTGATGGCGTTTTCAGCCGAATCGGCCAGGCTGATGAAGGCCACGCCGGTGGGCTGGTTTGCCGCGCGCACGATGTGCAGGCCCACGCCGGCGTCGCGCAGTGAGGCCTCGATCGGCGCGGCGTGGGCGTCGCTGCCCAACGCCAGCAGCATGCGTGTGGGTGCGCCGCCGGTGCGGGCGCAGGCGATGGCCTGGTTGGCGCCCTTGCCCCCCGGGAAAGTCTGCAACGAATGCCCCAGCACGGTTTCGCCGGGGGCCGCAATGCGGGGCACGCGGACCACGAAATCAAGATTGGCAGAACCTGCCACCAGCAGGGTGGGTGCGTCGGTCATGGGCGTCGTCAGGGGTTCAGCGCTTCGTACACGCGGTCGTAGAACTGGCTTGAACGCTTGGGCAGGTCTTGGCCTTCTTCGGGCGGCAGGTGCTGCAGCAGCAAGATCGCCATGATCTGCAATTTGGGGTCGATCATGAAGTAAGTGGATGCGGCGCCTGACCATCCGAATGAACCCACCGACCCCGGCCGGCGCCGCTGCGGTGAATCCAGTATCACCCAGCCACCCAGGCCCATGCCTTCGCCGGCCCGCGCTTCTGTTGGCAAGACCCCGGGCGGTGGATTGCGTTGCAGCAGCTGGTTGCTCAGCATCAGGTCCACCGAAGACCGTGCCAACACGGTGGCACCGGCCAGCGTGCCGCCGCCCAGAAGCATCTGGCAAAAGCGCATGAAGTCTGGCGCGGTTGAGTACAGGCCCCCGGCCAGGCTGAAGTAGGGCCGCAGCATGACGCCCGGCTGCACAGCCGAAGGCCCGGAGTCCAACACCAGCCGCCCTGCCGCGCTGGTGGTGGAGACATCCACGATGCGCCGCCTCTCGGGCAGCGGCACTTTGAAGCCGGTGTCCACCATCTTCAGCGGGCCGAAGATGTGTTGCTGCACGAACGCGTCGAGTGGCAAACCGCTCACCACCTCGATCAAGCGGCCCAGCACCTCGAACTGCACGCCGTCGTAGCGGAAGCGCTGACCC
>CAZUKT010000130.1:0-648 GCA_964620975.1 uncultured Rubrivivax sp.
CAAGCCACGCCCCAACACCAAGTCCACTTTCTGGAGCTACCAGGCACTGCGCCCGCTGCTGATGCGCGCCGGCGAACTGACGCCGATGGAAAAGGCCGAACGGCGCGTGCTGGTGTTGGCCAACCCCGGCCACGGGCTGGAAAACATGAAGGCCAGTTCGGCCATCTACCTGGGCATGCAATTGCTGCTGCCGGGTGAGTGGGCGCCTTCGCACCGCCACACGCCCAATGCGGTGCGCATGATCGTGGAAGGCGAGGGCGCCTACACCACGGTGGACGGCGAGAAGTGCCCCATGAGCCGCGGTGACCTCATCCTGACGCCCACCGGCCTGTGGCACGAACACGGCCACGACGGCAGCGAGCCCGTGGTGTGGCTGGACGTGCTGGACCTGCCGCTGGTGTACTTTCTGGAAGCGTCTTACGCCATTGAAGGCCAGCGCCAGGCCGTGTTGCCGGGCCGGGGCGACCAGGGCTACACGGGTGGCGGCATCGTGCCCACGCCGGTGTTCACGCGCTCGGCCAAGGCCTACCCGATGCTGCGTTATCCCTGGGCGCAGGCGCGCGCCGCGCTGCTGGCGCTGGGTGCTGACAGGCCCGAGCTGGACGCGGTGCAGGCGAGCTACGTCAACCCCCAGACCGGGGCCGACGG
>CAZUKT010000130.1:667-1078 GCA_964620975.1 uncultured Rubrivivax sp.
CTGCTGCGCACCGGGCTACACCGCCATCACCTTGCGCAACCTGCAGGCTGACGCAGCCTCGTTTGTCTTCATCGCCGACGAAACACCGCTGCACAAGAAGCTGGGCGTGTTTGAAGTGCGCGCCTGACACCACGCTTTGCCAGGGTACCCATGACCGCTTCCACCTACCTCTTTGCGCCGCCGCCCGTGGCTTCACTGCCGGTGCGTGGCATTGCCCAACGCCTGCCCGTCAACCGCCTGTTTTTTGTCGGCCGCAACTACCACGCACATGCCGTTGAAATGGGCAAGCCGGTGGACAAGTCGGCGGAGCGGCCCTTCTACTTCACCAAGGCACCCGGCACGCTCACAGAGTCTGGCGCCACCGTGGCCTACCCGCCCGAGACCAAGAACTACCACTACGAGATGGAACTC
>CAZUKT010000130.1:1088-4174 GCA_964620975.1 uncultured Rubrivivax sp.
CGTGTTGGCCATCGGCAAGGCGGGTTTCCGCGTGCCGGCGGCCGACGCGCATGAACTGGTTTACGGCTACGCCTGCGGCCTGGACATGACACGCCGTGACCTGCAACTGCTGGCGCGCGACAAGGGCCGCCCCTGGGACCTGGGCAAGGACGTGGAGCAGTCGTCCGTCTGTTCCGAGATCGTGCCCATGCCCGGTGTGGTGCTGGCGCGTGGTGCGCTGTCGCTGGCCGTGAATGGCCAACCGAAGCAAAGCTCCAACATCGACAAGCTGATCTGGAACATCCGCGAGATCCTGGCCGACCTGTCGCTCTTCTATCACCTGCAACCCGGTGACCTGGTCTACACCGGTACGCCCGAAGGCGTGGGCCCGGCGGTGGCGGGCGACCACATCACGGGCCAGATTGAAGGTGTGGGCGAGATCTCGTTGCACGTGGGCGCGGCCGAGTGAGCCGGAACCCCCGCAGGCTTCAAACCACCAGCAAGCTGCCCAGGTCAAAAGCCACATCGGCCGCCTGGGCCGGCGTGGGCGACACGCCCGCGTCCAACAGCTTGCGCGCTTGCAGGTGGTCCTTGGTGGCGTTGACCGAGTCCACCCCCAGCAGGGTGCCGCCCTTGAAGTGGTAGACCGAAAACGTGCCTGCCTCCAGGCTGCCGCGCAGCGCCCAGGTGTCGGCGCCGCCACTCAGGCCGGCCATCTGCAGTTTCTTGTCGTACTGGTCTGACCAGAACCACGGCGTGGCCGTGAAGGGGCGGCTCTGCCCCAGCAGCGCGGCGGCGGCAGACTTGCCTTGTTCGGTGGCGTTCTGCACCGACTCCAGCCGCAGCAGGCTGCCGTCAGCCAGGCGGCGTGCGGTGCAGTCGCCAGCGGCCACGATCAGGGGGTCGGCCGTGCGGCCGCAGGCATCCACCACGATGCCGCGGTCACATTCCAGTCCGGCCTCGCGCGCCAGTGGGTCGTTGGCCGCCACGCCCACGCCCACGACCACCAGCCCCGCCGCGTGGCGGCTGCCGTCGGCCAGGCACACCGCAGTGGCCAGGCCGTCAGCGCCGGTGGCTATGGCGGCGATGCGTGCGTCCAGCACCAGTTGCACGCCGTGGCTGCGGTGCAGCGCCGCGTACCAGTCACTGAGCAGCGGCGCCAGCACGCGGCCCAGCAGGCGCGGTGCGGCTTCAAGCACCGTGACTTGCAGGCCCTTCTTGCGTGCGGTGGCGGCCACTTCAAGCCCGATGAAACCACCGCCAATCACCACCACCGGCAGTTGCAAGGCCACGCAGCGCGCCAGGTGCTCGGCCATGCCACTGGCTTGGTCACGCGTGCGCAGCGGCAGCACATTGGGTGCGTCGGCGCCGGGCAGTGGCAGGCCACGTGCCGTGGCCCCGGTGGCCAGCACCAGGCCGGTGTAGGCCAGCGTGCTGCCGTCGTCCAGCACCACCGTCTGCGCGGCCCGGTGGATGGCCAGCACGCGCACGCCCGTGCGCAGCGTGATGTCCTTGCGCGCCAGCAGTTCAGGTGCGCGCATCACCAGTTGCGCGGCCTGTATTTCACCGGCCAACCAGGCCTTGCTCAGCGGCGGGCGGTGGTAGGGGCCGTGCGGTTCATCACCCAGCAAGGTGATGGCGCCGGCGTAGCCGCCGGTGCGCAGGGCTTCGGCCGCTTGCACGGCGGCCTGGCCGGCGCCCACCACCACCACATGCGGGGTGTGCCGCACAGGCGGCACAGGCGACGCTGCGGCGGGCGCCGTCATTCCTGCGTCTCGGGCAGCGTCACCGTCAGGCCTTCCAGTGCGGCGCTGGCCTTGATCTGGCAGCTCAGCCGGCTGCTCAGCCGGCGCTCTGCGGCCACGTTGGCCAGCATGTCCAGCTCAGCGGGGCTCGGCGCTGGCAGGTCAGCCAGCCGCGCTTCGTCCACATAACAGTGGCAGGTGGCGCAGGCACACGAGCCGCCGCATTCGCCCACGATGCCGTCCACGCCATGGGCGGTGGCGGCCTGCATGAGGCTCCAGCCTTCAGTGACGTTGACGGTGACTTGCTGGCCAGAGGGCTCGATGTAGGTGATCTGCGTCATGGGCGTGGTGAAGGTGTTATTGCACCGCCAGATCCAGGCGAAGCGGGCTGCGAAAAGTGGAAGAAGGCATCCATGCCAATTGGTCGGCCACACGTTTGTAGCGGGGCACAACCCTGTGGAATTCCTCAAACGCAATCTTCACCGACAAACGTGCAATGGCCGTGCCCAGGCAGGCATGCACGCCCCCGCCAAAACCCAGGTGCCCACGCGGTTTGCGGGTGATGTCGTAGACGTCGGGGTTGGGGTACTGGCGCTCGTCGCGGTTGCCAGAGCCGTAGGCCAGGCAGACAAAGTCGCCTGCCTTCATGGTCTGGCCGTGCAGCGTCGCGTCTTTCATCAGCCGGCGGCGGAAGCGTTGTGCCGAGGTGTTGTAGCGCAGGCTTTCTTCCACCGCGTCCACCAGCAGCGCCGGGTTGGCCACGCACTGGGCCTGTGCGGCTTGTTCGGTGGCCAGGTTGTAGGCAAACATCATCATGAAGCCGCCCAGCGATTCAACCCCGGCCATGATCAGCGTGGTGGTGGTGAGCAGTACCTCGCGCTCGTCAAGGCGGTCACCGTCAATTTCAGCCATCGCAAAGTTGCTGATCAGGTCGTTGCGTGGCGCGGCACGGCGCAATGCGATGACCTTGGCCGCGTAGTCCTGCATCCAGTTGAAGGCCTCCAGGTGCTCGGGGCCCTTGCCGCGGGTGCGTGGGTCGCTTTGCACCATCAGCACGGCCTTGTCGCGCACCACGGATTCGTCCACCAGGGCTTCGTCGCCGTCTTGCCCATTCGGCAGGCCGAGCGCGGCCATCAGCACCCGCACCGTGAACTTGGACGAAAAGTCCTTGAAGTCGAACTGGGTTTCGCCACGCAGTTCTTCGGCCGCCGCCGCCGCAATGGCGCGTATGGGTGCACCCAGGCTCTCAAGGTTGCGTTTCATGAAGGCGTGCTGGATGAGGCCGCGCAGGCGGTCGTGGCGCGGGGGGTCGGTGGTGCCGAGCGTGGCTTCGCGGGCGGGGCCTTCGCCGTCGAGCGCGGC
>CAZUKT010000130.1:4184-9699 GCA_964620975.1 uncultured Rubrivivax sp.
CTGTCGGGGGGCGGGGGGTCTGGGGGTCCGGGCGGGGCGCCGGCGCGGTTGGGCAATTCGGTCATCAGGTTGCCGCTGGCCGACGAATAGGTCTGCCAGTCCTGCCCCGCGCTCACGATGTCGGCATAGCGGCTCAGCACCCACATCTGGGCTTCGTTGCTCCAGAAGCAGGGAAAGTCGTCACGCAGCCTCTGGTAGCTCGGAAACGGGTCGGCATCCACCGACGGGGCGTAGGGGTCAAAGCTGAACATGGCTTGTCTCCGGTTGATGCGCTTGGCGCTTGCCCTGCGGTTGCCTGGCTGCGGTGGCGCATGCTGATGCCGCGCACTGTAGGCTGCGGCGGGCTCGGGTGTGCTGCACAAACGCACCCCATGACTTGCACTTTTCGCGTAGGCTGACGGGCATGCCGCGCCATGCCAAGCAGCCCACCGCCAGACGTTCTTCCCGCGTGCCCGCTTTTGCCCTGTACGGCGAGCCCGGGCTGCCCGGCGCGGACGTGCTGCACCTGGAAAGCATTGCCTCACGCAGCCAGCGCCACCTTTGGGAGATAGACGCCCACGTGCACCACGGCCTGCACCAGGTGCTGTGGTTGCAGGCCGGCACGGCGCGTGTGTCGCTGGACACCGCGCAGCAAGACTGCAGCGGGCCGGTGGTCATCGTCATTCCGCCAGCAGTGGTGCACGCCTTCCGGTTTTCGCCGCACGCGCAGGGCCATGTGCTCACGCTCAGCGCCAGTGCCATGGTGCAGGGCGACGCACAGGCTGCGGGCCAGGCGCTGCGGTTGCTTTTTGACGCGCCGCGTGTGCTGCCGCTGGCCGGCCAGGCCGACGCCGCACGCATCACTGCCTTGTTTGGCCTGCTCGCCGACGAGTTTGCGGCACCCAGCCCGGCCGGCAGCCCAGTGCCACTGTGGCTGGCGCGTGCCGTGGTTTGGCGGTTGGGTGAACTGGCTGTGCGGCTGGAGCAGGCCGCAGCACCTGCCGCACGCGCGCACCAGGCACTTTTCACGCGATTCGTGGTACTGGTGGAAGCACATCATGCGGCGCATTGGCCGGTGGCGCGTTACGCCAGCCGCCTGGGCCTGACGGCAGAACGCCTGAACCGCCTGGTGCGCGCCGAAGCTGGCCGCAGTGCGCTGGAGCTGGTGCACGAGCGCCTGGCGCGTGAAGCCTGCCGCCGGCTCATTTATGTGGCGGCACCCATCTCGCAACTGGCTTTTGAGCTGGGCTTTGAAGACCCGGCCTACTTCTGCCGCTTCTTCAAGCGCCGGCTGGGCTGCAGCCCGCGTGTTTACCGCCAGCGCGCGGCGGCGGCAGCACCACCGGCTTGATAGGCGCGGGGCGGCTGCGGCCCCGGGCATCAGGGCCAGCTTGGCGGCCTCCTTAATGCTGCCGTCAGGGTCGAGCACTAGGCTGGGTGTGCTGCCGGCACAAGCCGGTAGCCCGTCTCAAAGGATCCCACCATGTACGGCTTCAAGACCACACTCACCGGCACCACCTTCGAGCAGGCGCTGGCCAAGACCACCGAGGCCCTGAAGGCCGAAGGATTCGGCGTTTTGAGCGACATTGATGTGCAGCGCGCCATGAAGGACAAGCTGGGCGTGGACATGCCGCCCTACCGCATCCTGGGCGCGTGCAACCCGCCGCTGGCGCACCAGGCGCTGCAGGCCGTGCCCGACATCGGCCTGCTGCTGCCTTGCAATGTGGTCGTGCGCGAAGAAGCGCCCGGCCAGGTCGTGGTGGGTTTTCTGGACCCGCAGGTCATGGTGGGCCTGGTGGGCGCGCCCGAGGTCAAGGCCGTGGCCGACCAGGCAGAGGCACGGCTGCGGCGTGTTTGCGCCAGCCTGGGCGGAACCAGCACTTCCACATGAACGGTCGGCCCCTGCTGCATTGAAATCGAGCCCTGGTGACGGCCCCCCAACTGCTGGCCTGGATCACAGGCGCCTTGCTGCTGCAACTGGTGCTGGGCGCTGCCATTGCCGCCGTCATGGCGGCCCGGCGGCGGGCGGCCACCGGCGCCACTGCGGGCGAACCCATCCTGCCCGGACCGGCCGGTGCGCCGGCCGCCGCCACGGCGGCATGGCCCGGGTGGCGCGACTTTCGCGTGGTGCGCCGTGTGTTTGAAGACCCGGCACAGACACAGTGTTCGTTCCATCTGCAGCCCGTGGACGGCGCCACACTCATGCCCTTCCAGCCGGGGCAGTACCTGACGTTTTCACTGAAGGTGGGCAGCCGGGCGCCTGGCGCCGAGAACGCTGAACGCAGCATCACACGCTGCTATTCCTTGTCCGACAAGCCTGACGCAGCGGGTTTTCGCATCACCGTCAAGCGCGTGCCGGCGCCGGCTGGCCGGCCGGACTTGCCACCCGGCGCCTCGTCCAACCACTTGCACGACCACGTGCGTGAAGGCGACGTGGTGCAGGTCAAGGCACCGTCGGGCCACTTCTTCATCGACCCGGATGCCAGCGTGCCGGCCGTGTTGATTGCCGGCGGCATCGGCATCACGCCCATGATGGCCATGTTGCGCTGGTGCGTGGCCGCGCAGCCCACCCGTGCCGTGCACCTGTACTACGGTGTGCGCAGCAGTGCCGACCACGCCTTCAAGCAGGTGCTGGAAGACCTGGCTGCATCGCACCCCAGCTTCACGCTGCACGTGGTCTACGGCCAGCCAGGGCAAGACGACGCCTTGGGGCGCGGCCACACGCATGCAGGCCGCATCGATCTGGCCTTGCTGCGCCGCACCTTGCCACACGGCCGCCACCAGTTTTATGTGTGCGGGCCGCCGGCCATGATGCAGAGCCTGGTGCCCGCGTTGCGCGAATGGGGCGTGCGGCCCGACGACATCCACTTCGAGGCCTTTGGCCCTGCGTCTGTGCGGCCAGCAGTAGCGCCCCACAGCGAGCCGGCCGCAGGCAGCGCAGCGGCCCATGAAGTGCGCTTCAGCCGCGCGGGCCGCACGCTGCAGTGGGACGGCCAGGACGCGAGCCTGCTTGACTTTGCCGAGCGCCACGGCCTGGATGTGGATTCAGGCTGCCGCTCGGGCAGTTGCGGTGCCTGCCAGACGCGGCTGGTGTCGGGTGCTGTCGCCTACGCCGACAAGCCCGACCACGACATTGCCCCAGGGCACTGCCTGCTGTGTGTGGGCAAGCCCCAGTCGGCCCTGGTGTTGGAGGCCTGATGCCATGAAAGCCCGCCTCTTCAGCCGCGAAGTGCTGCCGTTTTACCTGTCGCTGCTGGCGCTGGCTGCGGCCACGCTGCTGTGCGACGCGGCGCTGCACCTGTTCAACGCCGTCTGGGTGGGCCGCTGGCTGGGCATCCCGGGCATGCTGATGATCCTGCTCTCGCTGGCCTATTCACTGCGCAAGCGCAAGCTCATCCGCTCCGGGCAGCCCATCAAGCTGCTGCGCCTGCATGAAAGCATGGCCTGGGCCGGCTCGCTGCTGGTGATGGTGCATGCCGGCATCCACTTCAATTCCATCCTGGCCTGGTTGGCCACGGTGGCCATGCTCATCAACGTGGCCAGTGGCCTGACGGGCAAGTTCTTGCTTGACCGCTCACGCCGCCGCCTTGAAGACGCGCGTCAGCGCATGCGCCAGCAAGGCCTGACAACCGAACAAGTGGCCGAGCGCAACTACTGGGACAGCCTGACCTTTGACACCGTCAAACAGTGGCGCACGGTGCACTTTCCCATCACCCTGGCCTTTGCGGTGCTGGCCCTGGCACACATCGTGGCCGTGTTCCTGTTCTGGAGCTGGAAGTGAAGGGGCGCTGGCTCTGGGCCGTGATCAGCGCCAACCTGCTGGTGTTGGTGGCGCTGGCCTTTGTCTACCCGCACCTGATGTTGAGCCCGGGCGCGCTCGTGGCCGGGCATGCCGAGTTGGCCACCGACTGCTTTGCCTGCCACACACCCTTGCGTGGCGCCACGGCAGAGCGCTGCGTGCTTTGCCACGCCCTGCCCGACATTGGCCTGCGCACGAGCAAGGGTGTGGCCATCAGCAAGGCCAAGCCAGCGCAAGTGGCTTTCCACCAAGAACTGAACGAACAAGACTGCATGGCCTGCCACAGCGACCACGCCGGCCCCAAGCTCACGCAGCGCAGCCGCAAGCCTTTCTCACACGCCTTGCTGCGTGTGGCCACGCGCGAGCTTTGCGACACCTGCCACAAGGCGCCCAGCAACGAGATGCACCAGGCGTTGAAGTTCAACTGCGCCAAGTGCCACACGACAGAACGCTGGAAGCCGGCCAGTTTTGACCACGCGGCCTTGCCACAGGCCGAATTGGGCCGTTGCGAGAGTTGCCACAAGGCGCCCGTCGACACGCTGCACAAGCAGATAGCCGGCAACTGCGCCCTGTGCCACAGCCCGCAGGCCTGGAAGCCCGCCACTTTTGACCACGACAAACACTTCCCGCTGGACAAGGACCACAACCCGCCTTGCGCCACCTGCCACACCGGCAGCAACTACCGCCAGTACACCTGCTACGGCTGCCACGAGCACACGCCCGCCAACATGTTGGCCGAGCACCGCAAGGAAGGCGTCGTGGAGGACTTGCAGAACTGCGTGCGCTGCCACCGCAGCGCCAGTGGCAAGCCCGAAGGCAAGGACGGCGGCAAACGCCAAGGGCGCGAGCGCAAAGAGCGCGACTGAGTGGGCCCGGTTTCACGGGCGAGTGTCGACTCCTGGCTTCCTAGGCTTGGGGCCTGACCACCGGCCCGACCACGCCGTCCAGGTTGGAGGTAAACGCTTTGCGGTATTCCGAAACATAAAACGTCTCGGCCTCGGGCCGGTCAGCTTCGCTGCCGCCCAGCGACACAAAGTTGAAGGCGTTGTAACGCCCCGCCGCAAACAAGATCGCGGCGCTCACCTCGCCGCCTTGCCCGCCTTCGGCCAGTGCATTGGCGAGGTGGATGAACTTGTCAACAAGGTCCAGAAATTCCTGTGGGTAGGACATGGTCAGCGCGCCAGTGGGTTGGGGGTGGGCTCGGCCACGCGAAAGAGCGTGTTGCGGTCCACGTGGTGAAAGGGTTCGGCCTGGCCCGCGATCTGCAGCACCGTGTCTTCTTCGTAGCTCCAGCTGCCGTCGGCGTTGGCGGTGACCTTGATGCGGAATTCGGTGGTGCGAAAGGCCTCGTGCAAGAAGGGCGCCGAGCAAATGCCCCAGGTGTCCAACCCCTGTGTGGCCAGCAGTTCAAAGCGGGTGGCGTCGGCCGCCGCGTGGCCGGCGGCCATGGCAATTTGCCCACGCGGGATGGTCAGCGTGTGCATCACGGTGCCGGTGGCCGGCTCCCACAGCCAGTAGCCGACCTGGTCGTGGTAGGTCTTGACCTGGTCGGGCTTGGTGACGTGCGTGTGATACCGCAGCCCGTACAGCAGTTGCGGGCCGTTGGTCTGCTGGTCTATGGGCTGCAGTTCAATTCGCTCGACGTAGGCCTGTTTCTTGGGCCCATCGGCCTTGGGCTTGATGTCCAGCCCGCGTATGCCTTGCCACACGCCGGCCAGGGCACGCAGCGGGCCCAGG